>NZ_JAMYOY010000008.1:0-228201 GCF_040320115.1 Mesorhizobium sp. M0802 | reverse complement strand
TCTCATCCCCAGCAAGACACTCCACAACAAACCGTAGCCGCTCGTCCATGATGCCAGTCTCTCGCCAAACCATCGCCGGTCCTCCCGGCGAAGGAGAAAACTGTCACCCATGCTATCGGTCCATTCTGTTACCTATCTATCCGGTTCGGACATCAGCCCCTTCTCCCGTCACTATACGGGGAGAAGATGCCGGCAGGCAGATGAGGGGCAGCGCCGACTGATGAAATGAAGTCGATGCTGAGTGCCTCTCGCCCTACCCCACCCACTTCTCATAGTCGGACACCAGCAGGTGCACCGGCGCGACATCCTCGTCGATGTTGGAGAAGCGGCCGATCGGCTCGCGGAAGACGTTGTCGGTGAGATCGTCATTGACGGTCGAGACCTCACCGATCAGCACATCCTTGCCCTCGGCCCAGAAGGCGTGCCAGACGCCGGGCAGCAGCGTCACGCTCTGGCCCGGGTCGAGCTTCAGGAGCCCGCCTGCCGGCAGCCTGTGGATGGTGCCGTCGACCGGCACCGTCACTTCGGCCTTCGGATCGATGCCGCCGTCGCGATCGTGCATGAACAGTTCCAGCACGAGCTTACCGCCGCCGCGGTTGATGATGTCCTCGGCCTTGATGTTGTGGCGGTGCATCGGCGACAGCTGATCCTTGCGCGAGATCATGATCTTCTCGGCATAAAGCATGCCCATGCCCTTCTTCATGTCGGCATAGACGCCGTTGCGAACGGTGAACAGGAACAGGCCGAGTTCGTCGAATTTTTCCTGGCCGTAATCGGTGATGTCCCAACCGAGCCGCGAGGTGAAAATGGCGGCGGAGTCGGCCTTGCGCGCCTTCATCTCTTCCGGGCTCCAGTAGGCGAAGGGCGGCATGATGTAGCCGAACGAGCGGATGAAGGCGTCTGCATCGCGGATGATGTCGTTGACGGTGGAGCGTTTCATGATCGTGATCCCTTCGCGTCGCGTTCCCTGGAGTTATCTGAAGCGCATAGCCGAACAGCGCTGCGGTGTCGACGCAAACTGCGTGCTGGCCCCATGACATCCGTGCGGATCGGGGCCATAAGTCAGCCAGATTTCCCAGGGTGATATTTCATGCAAGGCATAGACGACCTCGACACGCCGGCGATCCTCATCGACGCAGCCCGCGCCGAAGCCAACATCACACGAGCGCAGGCGCATGCCGACCGCCACGGGCTGAAACTCAGGCCGCACATCAAGACGCACAAACTGCCTTATTGGGCGAAGAAGCAGATGGCGGCCGGCGCGGTCGGCATCACCTGCCAGAAGATCGGCGAGGCCGAAGTGATGGCCGATGCCGGGCTGACCGATATTTTCCTGCCCTACAACATCCTTGGCCGCGCCAAGCTGGAGCGGCTCAAGGCCCTGCATGGCCGTGTGACACTGTCAGTGACGGCCGACAGCCTCGAAACGCTGGAGGGGCTCGCCGCCACCTTCACCGATGCAGGGCACCCCCTGCCCGTCCTGGTCGAATGCGACACCGGCATGGGCCGTTGTGGTGTGCAAAGCGCCGCCGAGGCGCTGGCACTGGCGAAGTTGATCGACCAAGCCAAGGGGCTCACCTTCGGCGGGCTGATGACCTACCCCGCGGCCGGCCGCGCCGCCGAGGCTGAATCGTGGCTGGCCGGCGCCAAACAAACGCTCGCGGCCTCGGGTCTCGCCTGTGATCGCATCTCCAGCGGCGGCACGCCTGACATGTGGCGCTCGGGCGAGGACAGCGTGGTGACCGAATACCGCCCCGGCACCTACATCTACCTCGACCGGTATCAGGTCGCCAAAGGCGTCGGCACGCTCGACGATTGTGCGCTGACGGTGCTCGCCACCGTGGTCAGCCATCCGACGCCGGCCCGCGCCATCCTCGACAGCGGCAGCAAGGCGCTGTCCAGCGACACGCTGGGGCTCGCCGATTTTGGCGAGCTGCTCGGCATGCCCGGCGCCCGCGTCACCAGCTTGAGCGAGGAACATGGCACGGTCACGCTTGCGAATGGCGCGAGCCTGCGCATCGGCGAACGCGTTCGCGTGGTGCCTGATCATTGCTGCGTCGTGACCAACCTGTTCGACCAGGTGCATCTGATCGACGGTGACAAGGTGCTGGAAACGCTGAAGGTGGAAGCGCGTGGGCGGATGGGGTGAGGCTTTTCGTTTTGGAGGCTCGCCCTATTTCGACATTGACGAATTGTAATTTATAACTTACTAGTCCCCATGGCAATCCTGAAGCAGACAGCCACCTTTCGGAGGTGGCACCAAAAGCTGAAAGACGGAAGAGCCAAGGCGGCAATTGCCGTTCGGCTGCAACGTTTGATTGTAGGAAATCCCGGCGACGTGGCCCCAGTGGGTGAAGGCATCAGTGAATTGCGCATTCACTATGGGCCCGGCGCGTTTATTTTCACAAGCGCGGTGAAACGGTCATCCTGCTCCTGTGCGGCGGGGATAAATGTTCACAAGAAACCGACATACGGACAGCAAAGCGCCTGGCCGTAGAATGGAGTGACGACAATGGTTGAAAAAATCTATGATTTCGATCCCGCCGAAATGCTCGATTCCGATACGGCAATCGAGGCGTTTCTGGCAGAGGCAATGGAAACCGGAGACGCCAAATTCGTCGCGTCCGCCCTCGGTGTCGTTGCCCGCGCCAAGGGGATGAGCAACATTGCCAGAAAGACCGGCTTGGCTCGCGAGCATCTTTATACCTCGCTCAGCGAAAACGGCAATCCTACGCTGGAAACCACACTGGCGGTCATGAAAGCATTCGGCTTTCATTTGGCCCCAAAGCACGATGCAACTCAGGTCTAATCTACGCCAGCGCGCGTCGAGCGCGAGGTTGTTCGGGCCAACTGAAATCAGGACTGACAAACCGGACCCAGCGCCGCCTTCAGCGGATCCAGCGCGTCGCCATACAGCTTCCAGCGCTCGACCGAGGATGAATAGATCGGCTGGCGCACCTGCCAGCGGCTCGGCGTCCGCACCGTGCGCTCGGTTTCGTTGAAACGCAGGCAGGCATCGTCCCACTCGACGCCGAGGAATCCGATCAATACACGGGCGCGATTTTCGAAATCGGCGACCGTTTCTTCGTAGGGCATGTCGTGGATATCCAGCGGGATGACCTTGGCCCAATGGCGCATTAGGCGGTCATACTGCCGGTAATACTGCCCAAGCTTGGTCAGATCGGCATTATAGCCGTGCGCCTCGGAAAAGTTATGCATGAAACAGGACGCGCAATTGTCCATCGGGTCACGCCGGCAATGGATGATGCGGGCATTCGGCAAGATCAGGCTGATGAAGGCCAGCAGCTCGAAATTATGCGGCATCTTGTCGACGACAAGCCGCGCCTTGCTGTTGCGTCTGTTGAGATCGTCGAGATACTTCGATCCAAGCTCCTTGGCCTTGGCCGCAGTGAGCGCCGCCATGCCCTTGGTGAAAATGGCTGGGTCGAGCTTGTCGAACCCAAGTTCGCCGGCAAGTGAACGAATGGTCGACAACTCGCCGGCGCCATGGATATCGCGATGGCTGGCGCATATCTGCTCGGTCAGCGTCGTTCCCGACCGGGGCATGCCGACGATGAAGACCGGGCGCCTGGATGGATTTCCCAAACTGGCTCGCGTCTTGAAGAAGCCGGCGTCGAAGGTGTCGATGAAGCTGTCGTAAAGCTGGGTGTGCCGGTCGATGTCGAAATCATTGCCGGAAATCGCCTTGGCCCTCGCGAAATGGCGGATGGCCGGGCTATACTCGCGCTGATCATTGAGCATCTTGCCGGCGGCGTGGTGCAGCACTACCCGCTCGCGATCGGTGGTCGTCGGCAATTCCAGGCGTTTCAGCACCAAAGGCAACGTCGGATCGTCCTTGACCGCCCGGCGCGCAAGCGCCATTCCAGCCAGCGCCTCGACATGGCCCGGGTCGATGGCAAGGGCCTTGCTGAAGCATTCGACCGCCTCGGCCGGCCGGCCAATGTCGGTGAGCAAATCGCCCATACCGGCAAGTGCCATCACCGACTGGCCGTCGATAGCCAGCGCCTGGCGATAGAACCCTTCGGCAATGTCGCCCTCGAGCTGGCTGCGGTAGGAGCGGCCGAGATTGCACAGCGCTTCGATGAGCCCTCCGTCGAGCTCGATCGCCTTTCTCAGATGTCTGCGCGCCTTGTCGACGTTGCCGGTGACATTGTAGGCGTTGCCGAGATTGTTGCGGAAGATGGCGTTGTCCGGTTCGAGCTTGACCGCCCTTTCCATATAGGCAATGGCGGCGTCATGATGCTCGGCCTCGATGGCGAGCGTGCCCATCAGGTTCAGCGCCATGGCATTTTTGGGCTGCGTGCGAAGCACCGTCTGGTAGCAGAACTCGGCCTCGCGAAAACGCTTGCGCCGTTGCAGGTCGATGCCGCGCTGCAATGTCTTTTCCGCCGGCTCACCGGCGGTCGGCAGCGAGGCTGGGATCATTGCCGGCAGGCCCAGGGGTTGCCGGCGTGGCAAGAGCGGCATCCGTCAAATCCCGGTCGCGGCCTGCGACGAACCAATCAGAACTTCAGGGTAACGCCAAGCTGGAGATTGTGGGAGTACAATTTGGCGTTCTCGTATGTGCCGCCGCCATCATTGTCGTCTAGATCCACGCTTGTCACGGCCTTAAAGCGGTAACCGAAATCGAGGTCGACATTCTGCGTTACCGCGTAGGTAACACCGGCGCCCACTTGGCCGGCGAAACCCCAGCCGCCAGGCCCGTATCCAAAGGCGTGGCCATCAAAGTGAGTATCGGCGGTAACATAGGCCGCGCCGAGACCGCCGCCGACATAGAGTTTGGCATCACCAAAATGCGCAACATCGGCCCAGACGTTGGCGAGAAGATAGGTGGCCGACAGATTGCCGGAAGCCGGATAGTTGCCGACGCCCGTGTAGCTGTATTCGCTTGCCTTGTAGCGCGCGTAGGACAGTTCGCCTTCGACACGAAACACATCGTTGATGCGTCGACCGACAGCGCCGCCGATTACGAACCCGGTATCAAGATCGACTGAATAGCCAGTACCATTGTAGTCCGTTTTCACATGGTTCGGGAAACTGGCGCCGCCGAAGAGCGTGACGTACCAGAGATCCTCTGCCCTCGGAACGTCGACGATCGCGTCGGCGGCGTAGGCCGAACTCCAGCCAAGCACCAATGCCGTTGTCGACACACCAGCCAGTAGAAGCAGTTTCATCGTCGATTCCCTCGTAGCGTTCCAGCTACTTGCTCGCCTGCGGTTGGAGCTGTCAATAAGCAGACGCAGTCAGGGCACTCTTTCAGGAATCCTCGTTGCTGTACAGCAACATAGCAGCATATTCTAATTTAGACGGAGATAGGCAAAGGCTGCTGTTTCGGTTGTCATTCGAGTGGCCGGAAGAGAACCGCCTAGTCGCGTTGCTCTGCCTGCCGCGCCGCGATGCGCCTCATGGCAATGACCCGCCGGCGGCGAATCTCAGTGCGCATCGCCGTCAAATGCAGCGCGAAGAACAGCACGGTGAAGCCGAGCGCCATCACCAGCAGTGGCCATAGCAGGCTGGGATCGATCGTCGGTCCGCCGAGCCGGAACACCGAGGCCGGCTGGTGCAGCGTGTTCCACCAGTCGACCGAGAATTTGATGATCGGGATGTTGATGAAGCCGACGAGCGTGATGATGGCGGCGGCCCAGGCGGCGCGGCTGGCGTCATCGAGCGCACGCGTCAGCGCGATGATGCCGAGATACATCAGGAACAGGATGAAGACCGAGGTCAGGCGGGCGTCCCAGACCCACCAGGTGCCCCACATCGGCTTGCCCCAGATCGAGCCGGTGACCAGCGCAAGCGCGGTGAAGGTGGCGCCGATCGGGGCTGCCGACTTCAGCGCGACATCGGCCAAGGGATGGCGCCAGACCAGCGTGCCGAGCGCGGCGACGGCCATCACCGTGTAGCACATCATGGCGAGCCAGGCGAAAGGCACGTGGATATACATGATGCGCACCGTGATGCCCTGCTGGAAATCCTCAGGCGCGGCAAAGCTCATATAGAGACCGATGGCGAGCAGGATCGCGGCGATCGACGCCAGCCACGGCACCAGCCTGTCGGCCAGCCCGACAAAGCGCGTCGGGTTGGCGAGGTCGGTCCAGCCGGCGAGGCGTGAGGAGGTATCGCTCATAGGGTCTAGATAGACCGGCGGCGCGTTCGGGGCAATCGAGCGGTTGTCGCAGTGCTTACCCTCCCCCTCGTGGGGAGGGTCGCTGCGAAGCAGCGGGGTGGGGGTGGCGGGCACTACCCCACCCGGACCTTCGGTCCGACCTCCCCACAAGGGGCAGGTAAAAAGCTTACGCAGCTTCGATATTCACCGTGCGGCTGAGACGGCGGACTTCCTCGTCGTTGAGCAGGCCGCCGGCGCGCAGCAGGCTGGCGAAACGGCCATTGCGCAGCGACAGTTCGGCGAAGCCGCCCATCTCGACCACCTTGCCCTTGTCCATGAACACGACCAGGTCGGCGTCGCGGACGGTGGTCAGGCGGTGGGCGATGATGAAGGTGGTGCGGTTGCGCCTCAGTTCGTCGATGGCTTCCTTGACGAGGTCCTCGGTCTCGACATCGAGCGCGCTGGTCGCCTCGTCGAGCACCAGAATCGGTGCGTCCTTGAGCACGGCGCGGGCAATGGCGATGCGCTGACGCTCGCCGCCCGAAAGCTGGCCGCCGCGCTCGCCAACGACGGTGTCATAGCCGGCGCTCTTGGCAAGGATGAAATCCTGCGCGGCAGCCGCGTTGGCGGCGGCGTGAACCTCGTCATAAGTCGCCTCGGCACGACCGACGCGGATGTTGTCCTCGATCGAGCGGTTGAGCAGGCCGGCATCCTGGAAGACGGTGGCGATCGAATGACGCAGCGACTTGCGGGTCACCGTGCGGGTGTCGATGCCGTCGATCAGGATACGGCCATGAGACGGCGAGAAGACGCGCTGCAAGAGGTTGATCAGCGTGGTCTTGCCGGCGCCGGTCGGGCCGACGATGGCAACCGTCTGCCCGGCCTGGACCTCGAAGGAGACGTCGTCGACGCCCTGCCGCGAATTGGCAAACTCGAAGCCGACATTCTCGAAGCGGACATGGCCGGTGACGTTGGTGAGGTCGCGCAAGCCGTCCGGCTCGGCGGAGTCGGCGGCCGAATCCTCGAGGTGATAGAAGTCCTCGAGCTTGGCGCGGGCTTCGGAAATCTGGTTGGCGAAAGCCGACATCTGGTCGAGGCGGGCAATCAGCAGCGTGGCAAAGCCGGTGAAGGCGATGACGTCGCCGATCTTGAGCTGGCCATGGGTGACCAGATAGGCGCCGATCAAAAGCACAACCATCATCGAAATGGTCGACGACAGGCGGTGCAGCGCATTGGCCATCGCCCACCAGTCGAGCACCGGGTTCTGCGCGTCGAGCAGGTTCTTGACATAGCGGCGCAGCGTATCGGCCTCGTGGCCGAGACGGTTGTAGCTCTGCAGCACGGCGACATTGCTGACCGAGTCGGTCACATGCGCGAACACCTGATGGTAGTGGCGCTCGACCGCGGCCTGGCCCGCCTTGGTGCGCTTCATCACAAGCCGGCCGATGCCGACATAGAGAACGCCCAGCGCCATCAGCACCAGCGACATGCGAAGATCCATGCTTATAGCGGTCGGAATCAGCAGAGCCAGCGCAACAGCCGTCGACAGATGCTGGCGCATGAATTCAAGCCACAGGCTGAACAGCGTCTCGACGGCGCGCAGCAGCGTGTGCAGCGCGTTGGAGGTGCCGCGCTGGTGGTGCCAGGCGAGCGGCATGGTGATCACGCGCTCGAACGACTGGCACAGCACCTCGCTGCGACGCTTGTGGGCAAAACGGTCGGCGCCGCGCGCCACCAGCACGAAGGCGACGATGTTAAAGGCGCCGAGACCGGCCCACAGCGCGAGCGTCGAAAACACCGAACCCTTATCGGAGATGGCGTCGATCACCCGGCCGAACATGATCGGCTCGAGGATGGCGATAATGGCGAGCGCGACATTCGCACCGCAGATAAACGCAACGCGCTTCCTGTCGGCTGCGAGATAACCCAGCGCTCTCCAGTAGATTTGCAGAAGTGACACTTCAGCTACTCCGCCCAAAACATTATTGTGCACCGCACCATTTCTTGACACGTACCGGTTAACGGGTCGCAAAACAATGCCCGTCTACCTCTTCCGTTCCCATTCTGCGAACAAAAGATGACGACGTTGCGAAATCTGCCGTGATCACCTAACGGTTTGAGATAAAAGGTGAAATGTCAGTCTTGCGGCAAAATCATGGCAGCAGCTGGCGCTGCCACATTTTTAGTCACTGCACGCTTGGACCGCCGTTATCGGGAAGGCACGCCGTTCTGCGCCAGGAGCATGCCGAAGTAGAAAACGCGCGCCTCGAAAGGCGCGCGTCAATAACCTGAAGCCTTTGATTTTACGCGGGTATCTTGACGACCACCTCGGTCTTGTCGCCGGCTTTCGGCTGAAAACCGGAAGACTTTGTCTTGGTTCCATTGACTTCGAGCGAGATGGATTTGGCCTTTTTGTCGCGGATGACGCGAACCTTGATCTCCGACCCCAGCATCTTCAGCGTGGCAGAATAGCCGTCCCAATGGCTGGGCAGTTTCGGCCGGAACGTGATCTGCTTGCCCCGCCGCTCAATGCCCAGAATTCCTTCGACCGCAGCACGGTAGAGCCATCCCGCTGAGCCCGTATACCAGGTCCAGCCGCCGCGACCGCCCTTGCCCTCACCGGAATAGATGTCGGCGGCGACGACGTACGGCTCGACGCGGTAATGCTCGGCCGATGCATCGTCGAGCGCATGGTTGACCGGGTTCAGCATCGAGAAGCAGCGATAGGCATCGTCGGTGCGGCCCATTTCAGCGAGCGCGATGACAAACCAGGTCGCCGCATGGGTGTACTGGCCGCCGTTCTCGCGCACGCCCGGCGGATAACTCTTGATGTAACCAGGGTCCTTTCTCGTGTTCTGGAAGGCCGGGGTAAACAGTTTGACGATCTTGAGCTTGTCGTCGACCAGCAGGTTCGTCGCCTGCTGCATCGCCGTGGTCGAGCGCGCGGGGTCGCCCTCGCCGGAGAGCACGCTCCACGACTGCGCGATGGAGTCGATCTTGCACTCGTCCGAATTATGCGAGCCAAGCGGCGTGCCGTCGTCGTAGCTGCCGCGGCGATACCACTGGCCGTCCCAGGCGGTGCTTTCCAGCGCCCGCTTCAGCGCATCGGCGTGTTTTGTCCAGGCCTGCGCCCGTTTGGTGTCGCCTTGCCCCTTGGCCACGGTGGTAAAGTCGCCCAGCGTCTTCAAAAGGAACCAGCCGAGCCAGACACTCTCCCCCTTGCCGGCTTCGCCGACGCGGTTCATGCCGTCGTTCCAGTCGCCGCCGAGGATCAGCGGCAGCCCAGCCGGGCTGCTGCGCTTGACCGCAAGGTCGAGTGCGCGCGCGCAATGGTCGTAGAGCGAAGCGTTCGTCTTGGAGATTTCCGGCGTAAAGAAGGCGTCGTGCTCGCCCTCGCCCAGCACCTGCCCGTCGATGAAAGGCAGCTGCTCGTTCAGGATCCCTGTATCGCCGGTCACCTCGATGTAGCGATTGGTGGCATGCGCCAGCCAGACCACATCGTCGGAGATCATAGTGCGCACGCCGGCGTCGGTGCGCGGCAACCACCAATGCTGGACATCGCCTTCGGGGAACTGCCGGCGCGCCGCATTGAGGATCTGGTCGCGCGCCAGTTTCGGATCATGCGCAAGCAGGGCCAGCGTGTCCTGCAGCTGGTCGCGGAAGCCGAAGGCGCCGCTTGCCTGATAAAAGGCCGAGCGGGCGCGGATGCGGCAGGCCAGGCTCTGATAGGGCAGCCAGTGATTGACCATGGCGTCGAGCGCCTTGTCGGGCGTCTCTACCTGGATGGTGTCGAGGAAGCCGCGCCAGACGCGTTCATTGTCGGCCAGCCGCTGGTCGAAATCCTTGCCCGAATGAGTCTGCACCAACGCGCTCGCCTCGGCTGATGTGGCGGCGTCGCCAAGCAGCCAGACCAGCGTGACGTCGCCGCCGGCAGGGATATCGATTTCGCTGGCGACAGCTGCGCACGGATCGTCGCCGGCCTCGACGCGGCCCGACAGGCCGGCGCCGCTGACGACCGCGTGCGGGAATGCGCTGGTGCCGTGCCTACCGATGAACTCGCCACGATCGGCTGTCACCGAATGCACCGGACCGGTGGCGGCAAGGAAGGCCACTCGGTCGCCGAAATCGAGACCGTAGGGGTTTTGCGCCAGAAGCGCGCCAGTCGCTGGATCCCTGGACGGGATGATGGTCGCAGCCGTGCTCGAGCGATGGCTGCCGAGGACCCATTCGGCATAGGCATAGACGCGCAGCCGCGCCGGCGCCGAGCCTGAGTTCTGGATGCGCAGCCGCGTGATCTTCACTGGATCGACGGGATCGACGACGTGCGTCAGATCCATCGACAGCGGGCCGCGTTTGGACCGGAAGGTGGAGAAGCCCTGGCCGTGCCATGTCTCATAGGTCATCGAGGGATCGCGGACCACGGCAGCCAGCGGCGAGAATGCCTTGCCGCTGGCCTGATCGTAGATGTAGATGCCCTCGCCCGGCCGGTTGGTGACCGGATCATTCGACCATGGCGTCAGCTGGTAATCGCGGCTGTTGCGGCTCCAGGTGAAGGCAGCGCCTTCGGCCGAGACATGGAATCCGAACGAGGCGTTCGAGACGACGTTGATCCAGGGCTGCGGCGTCGAGCGCCGCCCGGCAAGGCGGGTGACATAGTGGCGGCCGTCGCCCTCGAAACCGCCAAAGCCGTTCCATTGGCTGAGGCCGCTGCCGTCGGCGGTGCTGTCGGACGCGGCATGGTATGCAGGCGCCGCCGGCACCGGCAGAGACGGCTCGCGCAGTGACGCGGGGGGCGCCGGCTGCAGGGCATCGCGTGCTTGCAAGGCTGCCGCCTCGGCGCGTTCGATCTGGTCGAAGATGGTGCCGTTGCGCGTGTGCAGAACCACGCGGGCAACCGCCAGCAGCGTCTTGTACGTCGCCTCGTCCATGAGGTCGCGGCGCACGGCGAAGATGTGCTGGCGCGGCCCGAGTTCCTTGCCGCGCAGGCGGCTGTTTTCGCACAGCGTCTCGACCGCGCGCTGCAGATCCTGGACATAGGACGATGCCTGCTCGTTGACGACCACGAAGTCGATCATCATGCCGCGGGCGCGCATATACTCCTGGAAGCGCAGCGCCTGGGCGACAATTTCGAGGTCGGCCACGTCGCCGATGCGGACCAGGAAGATCGGGAAATCGCCCGAAATGCTGGTCGGCCACAGGCTGGACTGCTTGCCCAGCCCCGAAGCGATGGATTCGCCGGGCAGGCGCAGGAACGGATCGGGATAGATCAGGAAGCGCGCCAGCTTCTGCACGTTGGCGGCGTCGGTCAGGCTGAGACCAAGATGGCGGGTCTGCACCTGCGAACGCGTCCAGGCAAGCATCGCCTGGCGGGCAAAACTTTCGGGATGGTCGAGCCTGGCGATGGCCTCGTCCAGTTCGGCGCGGTTGGCGCCGACGGCGGTCCAGAAGGTCAGCGATATCTTCTTGTTGGCCGGCACCCGCACCTGGCGGCGCAGGGCCGCTACCGGATCGAGGGTGAAGCCGTGGTGACCGCCAAGCTTGGCGCCGGGATCGAAGGCCGCCGCTTCCGCGATGGTACGGCCACGGCCGATGAAGGCACGGCGGTCGGTTTCGGCCTCGGCATCGCGCGCCGACCCGGACGGATCGGTGACGAAATGCACCATGGTGACGTCAGGCTCGTTCTTCTCGCGCTTGCGCCTGGTGGCAAAGATGGCGCCGTTGTTGGCAGCGATCTCGGTCTCGATAAACATTTTCGAGAACGCAGGATGGGCATTGTCGGAGGCTTCGTTGCCCAGCACCAGCTCGGCAAAGGAGGTCACCTCGATATGCCGGTCAGTGGCGCCGTCGTTGTAGAGCGTGACGCGCCGTCCCTCGCCATTGCCTTCCGAGATGACGATGCATTCGACCTCCGAACGCAGCGAGCCCACTGTTTTGACGAAGCTCGCCTTGTCGTCGGAAAACAGCGTCTGCACTCTCTCGCCGGTCGCCTGCTTCGGCTCCGCGGTGGCCGACCACCAGTCGCCGCTGCCGGCGTCGCGCAGGAAGATGTAGGAGCCGAGCCGGTCTTCGGTCGGGTCGGGCTGCCAACGGGTGACGGCGAGTTCGCCCCAGCGGCTGTAACCGGAACCGGTGGCCGAGACCATGACGGAGTAGCGGCCATTGGACATGACGCTGGTGGCGCGCAACGCCCTCAGCGGGTCGAGGACGATGCGCGAATCCGGGCTCTCGACCTCGGTCTCGTCCTTCGAGCGCTCGTCGGCTTCGGTCCTGACCGTGGCGGTCGGGATGTCGCGCGGCGCCCTCTCCTGCAGCAGGAGTTCGGCAGACTCGATCACCGGATCGCTGTGGAAGCGGTCGCGCAGCCGGCCCTCGAAGATGGCGTCGGCAACGGCGGCGATCGACATGCCGGAGTGATGCGCCATGTAGTTCAGGACAACAGCGTGGTCGGTGCCTTCCGGCACGCGCTGCGGCGTGAAGTCGACGGCGTCGTAAAAGCCATGCCGGCCGAGAGCGCCGATGGAGCGCAGCCTAGCCAGATTCTGGACGGATTCGCGCGGTGTGAACTGCGCCGCGAGGATCGTGGCGTAAGGGGCGATCACCGTGTTCTGGCCAAGGCCGCGCTTGAGGCCAAGTCCGGGCACGCCGAAATTGGTATACTGGTAGGTCAGTTCGCGGTCGCGGGCATTGTAGGCCGCTTCCGAAATGCCCCAGGGCACGTTCTTCGAACGCGCGTACTGGATCTGACGCTTGATGATCAGCTTGCTGGTCTGGTTGAGGATCGAGCCCTGCGGTTCCTTCATCACCAGTGGCGGCATCAGATACTCGAACATCGAGCCCGACCAGGACATCAGCGCACCCTGGAAGCCGATCTCGACGATCGGCCTTCCAAGCCGGAACCAATGCTCCGTGGGCAGGTCACCCTTGGCGATGGCGAACAGGCTGGTCAGCCGCGCCTCGGAGGCGAGCAGATCGTAGCAGCTCTCGTCGAGCTGGTGCTCCTCGACCCGGTAGCCGATCGAGAGCAGTTTGCGCTCCTGACGCATCAGGAAAGAGAAATCCATCTCGAAGGCATAGCGGCGGCAGCGTTCGCGCAGCGCCAGCAGCTTGGCGCGCAAGGCTTCGACGGCGTTTTCGTCGCTGTGCGAGTCATGCACATGCGCCTCGCAGGTCGCTTCCAGCCGTGCCGCCCAGTCGGCGATAATGTCGCTGCGCTGCGATCCGGCCTCGGTGTGGATGGCGGTGGCGAGCTTGCGGATCTCGCCGGCAAGCACGGCCAGGTTAATGGTGCGGATTGAGGCCATCTCCGGCTGCGCCTTGATGGTCATGACGGCGCGCCGCATGCCATCGAGGCGATCGGCCAGACGCTGGCGCAACGGCCGCAGTTGCCGGCGGTCGTCAGGCAATTCCTCGAGGCTCTCGTCGAGGATGCTCACCGTGTCGAGGACGCCTTCGAAATCGCCCTGCAGGTGAACGGACGGGGCTTCCGCCCATTCGGCACAGGCAGCCGCGACCGCGACCAGATGTCCGGCGAGATTGCCGCTGTCGACGGCGGAGATGTAGAGCGGGTAGAGCGGCTTGAGCGTCGTCGTGTCGTACCAGTTGAAGAGATGGCCGCGGTTGCGCGGCATGCTCTCGATGGTCGTCATCGTGGCGTCGATGCGGGTGATGGCATCGGAGAGCGCAATCCAGCCGAAATCGCGTGCCGACACCACCGACAGCAGGTAGACGCCGATATTGGTCGGCGACGTCCGCGGCGCCACAACCGGCGCCGGGCTTTCCTGGAAATTGTCGGGCGGCAGATTGTGGTGCTCGGCCGTGACGAAGGTTTCGAAATAATGCCAGGTGCGGCGCGCCACGGTGCGTAGCGCGTGGATGTCGGCCTGCGATATGCGCAGGCGGTCCTCGGTCTCGGCCGAGCGGCTGATCCAGCAGGCAACCGCCGGCGAACCGATCCAGAACAGAGCGAAGAAGAAGGCGACGAAGGCACCGGTGGAATCGGCCAGCACGGGGATGGCGAGACCGACGACGCCGATGATCACGGCGCCATACATCATGCTGTAATAGGAGCCGAGATCGTTGTCGCCGCCCTTGTGCGCCTGCGATGCGGTGCGCCATTCCAGCAGGTTCTGGCGGCTGACGAACAGGCGGTAGAGCGTGCGCACGATGGCGTCGCCCATCATCCAGGCATTGTGCGCCATCAACAGCACTTTCAGCGCCACAAGGGCCGTGCCGAAGACGGTGTCGTGGGCCAGCGCGGAGAAATGGCCGCGCGGCGTCTGGTCGCCGCTCTTGGGCAGGATGGCGTTGACGACATCGAAGGTCGGCGCCATGAACAGCGACAGGATCAGCAGCGCCTGCCACTGCGCGGCCTGCGTGAAGGGCAGCAGCGTCCAGCCGGCAATCGCCGCCATGACCCAGAAGATCGGGGTCAGCGAGCGGCGCAGATTGTCGACCATCTTCCAGCGCGACAGCGCCGGCACGCCGGAACGCGGCGAGACGATGAAGCGCAGCAGCTGCCAGTCGCCGCGCGCCCAGCGGTGGTGGCGCGAGGCGTCGACCGAGTAGCGGGTAGGATAGTCCTCGACCAGTTCGACATCGGTGACAAGTGCTGCGCGCGCCAACGCACCTTCGAGCAGATCGTGGCTGAGGACGGTGTTTTCCTCGATGCGGCCCTGCAGCGCCGCCTCGAAAGCGTCGACGTGATAAAGGCCCTTGCCGGTGAAAGAGCCGTCGCTGAAGACGTCCTGGTAGAGATCCGAGACGGCAAAGACGTAAGGATCGAGACCGCTGTTGGACGAAAAGACGCGCTGGAAGAAAGAAGCGTCGTCGCCGCTGGTGAGCGAGGCTGTGATGCGCGGCTGCAGAATGGTGTAGCCGGCGGTAACGACGCGCTTTGTCGCGTCGAAATGCGGGCGGTTGAGCGGATGGGCGAGCTTGCCGACCAGTGACGACACAGCGTCGCGCGTGGTGCGCGTGTCGGCGTCGAGCGTCATGACATAGACGACCTTTTCCGGCAGCGGCACGTCGAGCGGCAGGAAGGTGGTGTCGCTATCGCCGCGCAAGAGAAGGTTCAGCTCATGCAGCTTGCCGCGCTTGCGCTCCCAGCCCATCCAGGCGCCCTGCGCCTGGTTGTAGAGCCGGCGGCGATGCAGGATATAGAAACGCGGCGCGCCTTCCGAGGGATAACGGGCATTGAGCCTGGCGATCTCGTCGCGCGCATATTGCAGGATCTCGATGTCGGCGGCGTCGATCTCGGTCTTGGAATCCGGCCAGTCGGACAGCAGCGCGAAATGGATTTCTTCGGCCGTGTTGGCGAGGTGATGCACCTCGATGTTGCGGATGTTTTCCTCGACATCATCGCGCGAGCCGATCAGCGACGGCACCACGACCAAGGTGCGTGATGCCGCCGGAATGCCGTGCTTGTAGTCATAGCCGACGAGCCGCGTCGGCTTCAGGAACAGTGAAACAACGGTGTTGAAGAAGGCGAGCGCGCCTTCGCTGGCAGGCACCGCAAACAGCGCCAGCATCAGCGTGATGGATTCCACCGACAGGCCAAGATGGGCAAGCGCATTGCCGGAGACAACCAGCAGTAGCACCGTAAGCAGGAAGACCGGCACAACGATGCCGAGCCAGCCCGTGGCGGTGAAGGCTCGCTTGAAGGTCACATGGAAGGGCGGCCGGTAGCCGATCGCCTCTTCCAGATCCGGCCGGCGCGGGCCGACCAGGAAGAAGCCGACATCGGTATGCATGGCCGGATCGGCTGATGCATCCGGCACGCCGGAGGCATCGGTGACGCCGGGGACATGGCTGGCCAGCTCGATGGCCTTTTCGGCGACACGGAATTCGGACAGGTCGGAGCGGCGCGCCAGTTGCTCGATCGACGTGCGGTACTGGTCGCGCGAAAAGAAATCGAGCGCGGCGAAATCGGTGCGCTCGCGCAAGAGCGTGTCGATGCGGCTGACGCCCTCGAACCACACCGTCCAGTCGACGTCGTTGATGAGGCGCAGGCCGCGGATGATGTTGCCGGTGGTGACATTGCCGCTGGACAGCGTGCGATGCTCGGAAATGATGATTTCCTCGGCGTCGGAGCCGGTTTTCTCGAGCTCGACCTCCAGCCATTCCAGCGCCCTGCCGGCATTCTGCGAGCCGTCGCGCAGGCGGTAGAGCAACTGGGTGGCGAAGGTGGTGTCCTGCGCATGCGCGCCGTAGCCCGACAGGATCTTCCGGCGGTCTGCATTGTCGTCGGTCGCCAGCACGCGGTCGGCGACCTCGTTGGCGATATGGCGCATCTGCCTGGTGCGGTCGACGCGCACGGCGATGCGGCGCAGATTCTCGATTAAAACGAAGCGCAGCAGCGACGGCAGCGCCCACAATTCGCCGATCTTGAGCGGCTCGACCGACTGAAAACCCTCGACGATGGATTTGAACATGGTCGCCGAAACCGAACTGTCGGAATGGGCAACATAGCTCCAGGCCAAGGCCAGCGCGCGCGGCACCGCGGCGCGATCGGCAACTTCCAGGGTCGGCAACTGCCGGTAGAAACGGCGCGGCAAGTCGCGCTTCACCTGAAAAATGGTCTCCTCGACGAGATAATTGTTGTCGAGCAGCCATTGCGCGGCAGGCGTGATGGTTTCGCCCTTGGCCTGGGCGGCATTGGTCGAGCGGTAGACTTCGAGGATTTTCTTGGCGCTGTCGCGGATGCGGGCCTGGAAATCGAACGGCGTCAGGCCGAACAGGTCCTTGATGTCGCCGTTGGCGAGGCTTTCGCCCAGCGCGCGCAGCCGCTCTTCGGGCAGGAAATTGGAGCGTATCGGCTCTTCGGTGATGACCGGGAAGCCGGCGCTGGACTTTTCGATTTGGGCAGGATTTGTCTGGATATTCATTGAAAATTCCGCATGGGGGACGCGATGCGGCGCCACCGCCACGGCAATGTCCCTAAAACCGATTCAAATGCAATTGGTTGCATGATTACACTGGCCGAAAGTTTTGCTTCGCACCACGCCAGAGGCGTTATCCCTTCGACATTTTAAGTGGGGCTTTCGACAACTCAAGGACGAGCACCCCTGCCCTCCCGTCCGCCTTGGAACGACGGAAGGATTCGGGCTTTTTCGTGATCCAGACAACAGCTTACGCCAGATTTCTCCGGCGTGCGATCATGTTTGGCAACAGGCGTTAATCGTTGTGCTGGCGGTGCGGCTGGCCCAGCCTGGCTATCCGGATGACGAACACGGTCGTCGGCCGTACCGGTTCAACCCGTAGTTTCGCCTGCGGACCGAGCAACAGCGTGTCGAGGGGTCCAAGACGAGACGATGTCGGGCCGCTGAGGCCGACCTCGCCGTCGAACGGCAGGATCAGGGTCATAGCGCTGGTCGGCCGGATATCGGTCGGAACCGAGAACACCAGGCGCTCGACCGTGTGCGTGGCCCGCGCGCGGCGGGTCATGACGTTGAGGTCGGTGATCGGACCGGAGATCAGCGCGGCCGTGGTCGGCACATCGGCCGGGAAGGACAGCGGGGCGGAAGCCGCCGTCACTTCGGCCGGCGGACGGCCGGCAATATCAAGCACGATACCCTCGCCTTCCAGCACGGCAAACGTGCGGTCGACGCCGGCAAAGCCCGAGAACGGGCCGCTGCCCTCGACTCGCGCCATCGAAACGCGCCAGTCGAAATCGTCCAGCCCGGCGCCGTCCGGCGAGACGGCGATCTCGGTGGTCGTGCCGCCGCCATTCTTCCACGGCATGACGCGGTAGTCGGCGGCCCGTACGATGCGCATCATTTAAGCCAATCAGCCTAAAATACCGGGCAGATTGAGCTGGTGCTCCTTCGCGCACTCGATGGCGATGTCGTAGCCGGCATCGGCGTGGCGCATGACGCCTGTCGCCGGATCGTTCCACAACACGCGCTGCAGGCGCCTTGCGGCGTCCGGCGTGCCGTCGGCGACGATGACCATGCCGGCATGCTGCGAGAAGCCCATGCCGACGCCACCGCCATGATGCAGCGACACCCAGGTTGCGCCCGACGCGGTGTTGAGCAACGCATTGAGCAGCGGCCAGTCGGAGACGGCGTCGGAGCCGTCCTTCATCGCTTCCGTCTCGCGGTTGGGCGAAGCCACCGAGCCGGAATCGAGGTGGTCGCGGCCGATGACGACGGGCGCCTTGAGTTCGCCCCTGGCCACCATCTCGTTGAAGGCGAGCCCCAGCCTGTGGCGGTCGCCGAGGCCGACCCAGCAGATGCGCGCCGGCAGGCCCTGGAAGGCGATGCGCTCACGTGCCATGTCCAGCCAGTTGTGCAGATGGGTGTTGCCGGGGGTGAGTTCGCGCACCTTGGCGTCCGTCTTGTAGATATCCTCGGGATCGCCCGAAAGAGCAGCCCAGCGGAACGGGCCGATGCCACGGCAGAACAGCGGCCTTATATAGGCCGGCACGAAACCCGGGAAAGCAAAGGCGTTCTCGAAGCCTTCGTCCTTGGCGACCTGGCGGATGTTGTTGCCATAGTCGAGCGTCGGCACGCCGGCATTCCAGAACGCGACCATCGCCTCGACATGCTGGCGCATTGAGGCGCGGGCGGCCTTCTCGACAGCCTTGGGATCGGAGACGCGCTTCTCGCGCCACTCAGCCATCGTCCAGCCCTTGGGCAGATAGCCGTTGATCGGGTCATGCGCCGAGGTCTGGTCGGTGACCATGTCGGGGCGGATGCCCCGCTTGAACATTTCCGGCACGATGTCGGCCGAATTGCCGAGCAGGCCGACCGACTTCGCCTCGCCGGCCTTGGTCCAGCGCTCGATCATTTCCATCGCTTCGTCGAGCGTCTCGGCCTTCTCGTCGACATAGCGGGTGCGCAGCCGGAAATCGATCGAGTCCGGATTGCATTCGATGGCGAGGCAGCAGGCGCCGGCCATGACGGCGGCAAGCGGCTGGGCGCCGCCCATGCCGCCGAGGCCGCCGGTCAGGATCCATTTGCCCGTAAGGTTGCCATTGTAGTGCTGGCGGCCGGCCTCGACGAAGGTCTCGTAGGTGCCCTGCACGATGCCTTGCGTGCCGATATAGATCCAGGAGCCGGCCGTCATCTGGCCGTACATCATCAGGCCTTTTTTATCGAGCTCGTTGAATTTGTCCCAGGTCGCCCAATGCGGCACGATGTTGGAGTTGGCGATCAGCACGCGCGGCGCATCGGTGTGCGTCCGGAAGACGCCGACCGGCTTGCCGGACTGGACCAGCAGCGTCTCGTCTTCATTGAGGGTCTTCAACGAGGCGACGATGCTGTCGAAATCGTTCCAGGTGCGCGCGGCCCGGCCGATGCCGCCATAGACGACGAGCTCATTGGGGTTTTCGGCGACATCGGGATCGAGGTTGTTCATCAGCATGCGCAGCGGCGCTTCGGTCGTCCAGTATTTGGCGTTGAGCTTGTCGCCGCGGGGCGCGCGCACTTCGCGGATGTTGTGGCGAGGATTGTTCATCATTGTCCCTTTGGAGTAAGGCGGCGTCTCAGCGCCCGGCCCAGTCAATGGCGGATTGGAGGATTTTCGTCAGTGTGGCGCGCATCGGCGCGGCGAACTCGGCATCATAAGGCACCGGCCAATTGTCCGGTTCGCCCTTGCCCTCGGGCTCGCGCAAATAGCCGCGATCGGCAAGTTCCATCTGCAGCGCATGGTAGCCGCCTTGCGGATTGCCGAAATAGCGGGTGATCCAGCCGCCCTTGAAACGACCGTTGATGACATTGCTTTCACCGCTCTCGGCCATGATCTGACCAACCAGCGCCTGCAGCGTAGGATCCGCGGTCTGGCCGTCATTGGTGCCGAGATTGAATACCGGCAGCGTGCCGTAGAACAGGCGCGGCAGCACCGACCGGATCGAGTGGCAATCGTAAATGACGACCTTCTCATGCAGGCCGCGCAGCCTGACGGCCTGGGCCGCCAGCATTTCATGGTAAGGCACGAAATACGCTATGCGGCGCTGGTCTATCTCCGACGGCGTCGGTTCCGCGCCGGGCAGATACAGCGGATCGCCGTCGAAGGTCTCGGTCGGGCATAGCGTCGTTGTCGTCTGCCCGGGATAGAGCGAGGCGCCGGAAGGATCGCGGTTGACGTCGATAACGGTGCGCGAGATCGACGTATGCACAATCGTCGCGCCAAGGCCGGCGGCGAAATCGTAGAGATTGTCGATCCACCAGTCGCAATCGCGGCGGCCGAGCCAGGGCGAGACCAGCCGATTGTCGATGCCGGCGAGATCGATACCCGTGTGCGGGATCGACACCAACAGGGGTGCCGTGCCTTCGGTCACTGTCAGCCAGTCGGTCATGTCAGACTCCCGAGATCGAAGGCAATGTCACCGCGCTCGCAGCCTTGATGGCTGCGCCGCTGCGCACCATGGCGATGGCTTTTTCCATGTCAGGGTGGAAATGCCGGTCATTGTCGAGATGCGGCACTTCTGCGCGGACCAGCTTGCGAACCGCTTCCAGAGCTGCACTCGACGCCAGCGGCGCATGGAAATCGCAGCCTTGCGCGGCGGCCAAGAGTTCGATGCCGATGACGGCCGTGGCGTTTTCGATCATGCCGATCAGCCGGCGAGCGCCGTGTGCGGCCATCGATACATGGTCTTCCTGGTTGGCCGAGGTCGGGATGGAATCGACACTTGCCGGATAGGCCTTCTGCTTGTTCTCAGAGACGAGCGCCGCCGCCGTCACCTGCGGGATCATGAAGCCGGAGTTCAGGCCGGGCTTCGGCGTCAGGAAGGCCGGCATGCCGGACAGCGCGGGGTCTACCAGCATGGCGATGCGGCGCTCCGACAGCGAGCCGATCTCGCAGACGGCAAGCGCGATCATGTCGGCAGCGAAAGCCACCGGCTCGGCGTGGAAATTGCCGCCTGAAAGCGCAGTATCGTCCTCGGCGAAGATCAGCGGATTGTCGGTGACGCCATTGGCCTCGGTGCCGAGCGTATCGGCAGCCTGGCGCAGCACGCTGAGTGCAGCACCCATCACCTGCGGCTGGCATCGCAGGCAGTACGGATCCTGCACGCGCTCATCGCCGACGCGGTGCGATTCACGGATGGCGCTGCCGGACATCAGATTGCGCAGCGCTGCCGCCGTCTCGATCTGGCCCGGGTGTTTTCTGAGGAGATGGATGCGCGGATCGAAGGGTGCATCCGAGCCCTTGGCAGCGTCGGTCGACAGCGCCCCGGCGACCAGCGCCGACTGATATAGCACTTCGGCCTCGAACAGAGCGGCCAGCGCGTAGGCGGTGGAAAACTGCGTGCCGTTGAGCAGCGCCAGACCTTCCTTGGCGCCAAGCGTCACCGGCTCCAGGCCGTGCGAGACGAAAGCGACCTTGGCCGGGAAGCGGCCATGCGGTGTAAAGCATTCGCCGACGCCGATCATCACCGCCGTCATGTGCGACAGCGGCGCGAGATCTCCGGAGGCGCCGACCGAGCCCTGCGCCGGCACGACGGGGATGACGTCGTTGGCCAGCATCGCTTCCAGCAATTCGATGGTTTGCGGCCGCACGCCCGACGCGCCCTGCGCCAGGCTGGCGAGCTTCAGCGCCATCATCAACCGAACCACAGCGACCGGCATCGGCTCGCCGACGCCGGCGGCATGCGACAAAACGATGTTGCGCTGCAAGGCCTCTAGATCCTCGGCCGGAATGCGGACGCTGGCCAGTTTGCCGAAGCCGGTATTGATACCATAGACCGGCTCGCCCTTGGCGACGATGCGGGCGACTGCCTCGGCGCTGGCCTTGATCTTCGGACGGCAGGAGGCGTCGAGCTTCGGCACGGCGCCACGATAGATGGTGCGCCAGTCGGCCAGCGATGCATTGCCGGGCTTCAGGTTAAGTTCGGTCATTGTCCTCTCCAGATGCGGGCATGGAGCGGGTTGAAGCCCATGCGGTAGACGAGTTCGGCCGGACGCTCGATGTCCCAGATCGCCAGGTCGGCGGATTTCCCTGCTTCAAGCGTGCCGGTCTGGCCGAGCAATCCCAGCGCACGGGCAGCCTCGCGAGTGGTGCCGGCCAGGCACTCCTCGACGGTCAGGCCGAAAAGCGTCGCGGCCATGTTCATGGTCAGAAGCAGCGAGGTCAGCGGCGACGTCCCGGGATTGTTGTCGGTGGCGACCGCCATCTTGACGCCGTGCTGGCGAAACAGGCCGATCGGCGGCTTCCTGGTTTCGCGGATGAAATAGTAGGCGCCGGGTAGGATCGTCGCCACGGTGCCGGCCTTGGCCATGGCTGCGGCACCTGCTTCATCGGTGTATTCGAGATGGTCGGCCGACAGCGCGCCATAGCGGGCGGCGAGTTCGGCGCCATGCAGGTTCGACAGCTGGTCGGCATGGAGCTTTACCGGCAGGCCAAGCGCCTTGGCCTTGTCGAACACGCGGGCGATTTGCTCCGGCGAGAAGGCAATGCCTTCGCAAAAGCCGTCTACGGCGTCAGCCAGGCCCCCGGCGGCGATTGCGGGCAGGATCGTGTTGGCGACGAGATCGACAAAAGCGTCCTTGTCGCCTTTTGCTTCCGGCGGCAGCGCATGCGCGCCGAGGAAGGTGGTGCGGACCGTGACCGGGCGTTGCTTGTCCAGCTGCCGCGCGGCGCGAAGCGACTTCTGTTCATTTTCGAGATCGAGCCCGTAACCCGACTTTACCTCTACCGTGGTGACGCCCTCGGCCATCAGCGCGTCAAGGCGCGGGAGCGTCTGCTCAACCAGTTCGTCTTCGCTCGCGGCACGCAGGGATTTGACCGAGGAGACGATGCCGCCGCCGGCACGGGCGACTTCCTCATAGCTGGCGCCGGCCAGCCGCATCTCGAACTCGTTGGCACGGTTGCCGGCATGGATGAGATGGGTGTGGCAGTCGATGAGACCGGGCGTGATCCAACGGCCTTCGCAATCGGTAGTCTCGCCGCCCTGAGCCAACGCTGACGGCATGTCGGCTTCCGGGCCGGCATAGACGATGATGCCGTCACGGGAGACGATCGCGCCCTTTTCGACGATGCCAAGTCCGGCAACGCCTTCGGCCATGGTTGCCAGGCGGGCATCACGCCAAAGCTGAAGGCCCCCTGCCCGGCTTTTGTCTTGTGCCGCCATCATCTTTTTCCGTTGCTTGGATGGCGATTATGTATATACATATTGAAACGCGCTGCAAGTGCATTGTTGATGGAATTCGGAGAAAAAAACGTGACGGCGATCTTTGCGGAACAGGCGCTGCTGGCCGAGGGCTGGCATGACAAGGTGCGGATCGTCGTCACGGACGGTCGCATCGCAACCGTCGAAGTCGACACGTCGCCGCGGAGCGGTGACGAACGCCACGCCATTCTGGTGCCGGGCATGCCGAACCTGCACAGCCACGCCTTCCAGCGCGGCATGGCCGGGCTTGCCGAACTGCGCGGTCCCTCCGCCGACAGCTTCTGGAGCTGGCGCGAGGTGATGTACCGCTTCGCGCTGTCGATGACGCCGGACCAGGTCGAGGCGGTCGCCGCACAGCTTTACGTCGAGATGCTGGAGGCCGGCTTCTCGCGCGTCGGCGAGTTTCATTATCTCCACCACGATCGCGACGGAACACCCTATTCCAACCTGGCCGAGATGGCGGAGCGGATCGCCGCCGCTGCCAACGAAACAGGGATCAGCCTGACGCTGCTGCCGGTATTTTATGCCCATTCCTCCTTCGGCGGCGCTGCGCCCAACGAAGGCCAGCGGCGATTCATCAACGATGTGAATCGGTTCGAACGCTTGCTTGAGAAAAGCCGCGAATCGGTTCGTGCGTTGAATCAGGCTGTCGTCGGCGTCGCCCCGCACAGCCTGCGCGCCGCGACGCCGGAGGAACTCAGCGCTGTTGCCGCCATTGCGCCGGACGGACCGATCCACATCCACGTCGCCGAGCAGGTGAAGGAGGTCGAGGATTGCCTGGCGTGGTCGGGTGCGCGACCGGTCGAATGGCTGCTCGCCAATGCCGGGATCGACAAGCGTTGGTGCCTGATCCACGCCACCCACATGACCGAGGCTGAGACAACCGGCATGGCCAGAAGCGGCGCCATTGCCGGGCTTTGCCCGATCACCGAGGCCAATCTCGGCGACGGCACCTTTTCAGCACCTCTGTTCATCGAACATGGCGGCCGCTTCGGCGTCGGCTCGGATTCCAACGTGCTGATCGGCCTGCCGGATGAATTGCGCCAGCTCGAATATTCGCAGCGCCTCGCACACCGCGCCCGCAATGTGCTGGCGGTGGCCGGCGGCTCGACCGGGCGGGCTCTGTTCGACGCCGCCCTCGATGGCGGCAGCACCGCACTCGGCGCCGGCCCGTCGCGGATCGCCGCCGGCGCCGCGGCTGATTTCGTCTCCCTCGACGAAAACCATCCTTCGCTGGCCGGAAAAAGTGGCGATGCGATCCTCGACGCCTGGATCTTTGCCAATGGCGGCAAGGTCGATTGCGTCTGGGTGCACGGAAAAAAACAAGTCAGCGGCGGCCGGCATGCAGCGCGTGAGACGATCGCCGAGCGCTTTCGCCATGTGATGACGGCGCTTTCGGCATGAGCATATCAGAGACAGCGGCGGTGGAAGGCGGCGGTTCGCTGCACCAGCGCATCCTGTCCGACATCAGCGAGAAAATAATGTCCGGCGCCTGGGCGCCGGGTCACCGCATCCCGTTCGAGCACGAGTTGACGGCCGAATACAATTGCTCGCGCATGACGGTGAACAAGGCGCTGTCGCAGCTGGCCAAGGCTGGGCTGATAGAGCGCCGCCGCCGTTCGGGCAGCTTTGTCCGCCAGCCGCAGTCGCAGGCCGCGGTGCTGGAAATCCACGACATCAGGATCGAGGTTGAGTCGCTTGGCCTGGCTTATCGTTACGAGCGCTTGGCGCGGCAGAAAAGGCGCAGCAGCGCCGAGGATCGCGCCTTGCTGGAACTGGACGCAGCCGGACAGGTGCTGGCGCTTGAATGCCGGCATTTCGCCGGCAAGCGGCCATTCGCGCACGAACAGCGGCTGATCAATCTGGCCGCCGTCGCGGAAGCCGCCGAGGAGGAGTTTCTCGACATTGCCCCCGGCCCTTGGCTGATCGGGCGCGTGCCGTGGAGCGAGGCAGAGCACCGTATCCGCGCGGTCGCGGCCGACAGGCACATTGCCGAAGCGCTCGACATCGCCGCCGGCGCGCCCTGCCTGGTGGTCGAGCGCCGGACCTGGGGCGCCGAGCACCCGGTGACGCAGGTGAGGTTCACCTACGCCGCGGAGAGCCACACGCTGGTGGCGCGGTTCAGGCCTTCGCAGGGGTGATTACCCTCCCCCTCGAGGGGAGGGTCGCGGAGCAAGTGCCGCAAGGCGGCACTGGTGACGCGGGGTGGGGTCGGTGCAGCCTCGCCGACCCCACCCCGTCTCGCAGTCTCCGCTTCGCTTCGACTACTCGCCGACCCTCCCCTCGAGGGGGAGGGTAAGGCGCCGCGCTCTAAATCGCCGCCGTAACGATAATCTCGACGGTGTATTCCGGCCCTGCAAGCTTGGCCTCACCCGTGGCGCGGGCGGGCGTGTTGCCTTGCGGGACCCACTTGTCCCATTCCTTGTTCATCTCGGCGAAGGTGCCCATATCGGCCAGCCAGATGATCGCCTGCAGGATCTTGGTCTTGTCGGTGCCGGCCTTGGCCAGCAGTTCGTCGATAGATGCGAGGATCGACCTCGTCTGTTCGCCAACGCTGGCGCCGGGCGTTCCGACCTGGCCGGCGAGATAGACGGTGTTGCCGTGGATGACGATCTGGCTCATGCGCGGGCCAACATCGATGCGACGAATGCTCATGGGATGGTTCCTTCGTTTGTCGGTGCGCCTGTTTAGAGTCGCTGCCGCCTCCGGGCAAGGCCAACAGCGCGAAACCTCTTGAGCCTGGGTTGGATCTTAGACCGCAAATGTCTATCTGCGCCGAGGTATTTCTTTCCGGCGCGGATTGCCGACCTCGTGTGAGAGTGGCAAGACTTCGCGCCAAACCAGGTTGAGAGGATGAGAGCCATGGAATATCGAGAAATCAGCGAGGACTATTCGGTCTCGGGCCAGATCCAGCCCGAAGATGCCGCCGCCATCAAGGAAGCCGGTTTCAAGAGCGTGATCTGCAACCGGCCGGATGACGAGCAGCCCGACCAGCCTTCGGCCGACAGCGTCAAGGCGGCGGTCGAAGCCGCGGGGCTGGCCTTCCGCTACATCCCGGTAATCAGCGGCCAGATCACAGCCGAGAATGTCGAAGATCAGGCCGAAGCGCTCGACGCGCTCGAAGGCCCGGTATTTGCTTATTGCCGCTCCGGCGCGCGCTGCACCAATCTCTACGGGCTGATTCAGCAGTCCAAGGGGTGAGCATCCTGAGGCGCTGGCGATCCCTCACACCCCCCTCTGTCCTGCCGGACATCTCCCCCGGGGGGAGATCGGATGTCGCCTTCGCTCTTCGCCAATCGCCGACGTTGCAGGATGAGCGCTGGACAAAGCTGCTGATCTCCTCCTTGCGGGGGAGATGGCCGGCAGGCCAGAGAGGGGTGCTGTCCCGCCGACGTATCAACTGAAACTCTCTCAAACTAGATCGGCAGCGCCCCGGTCTCCTTCAGCGTCTCCAGCACGATCGCGGTCTTTACATGCTGCACGGAGTCGTGCGGCAACAGCACGCCGTTGACGAATTCCGACAGCGATTTCAGATCGGGGGTCACCACTTTCAAGATGTAGTCCATCTCACCGGTCAGCGCGTGCGCCTCCTGCACTTCCGGCAGCCGCGCCAGCAATTCGCCGAAGCGCCGCGCATTGTCGCGGTTGTGGGTGGCCAATGTCACCGAGATGACATTGACCAGCGAGAAGCCGAGCTTGTCGCGGTCGAGCACCGCCCGGTAGCCCTTGATATAGCCGTCCTCTTCCAACCGCTGGCGGCGGCGCGAGCATTGGGAGGCGGAGAGGTTCACCCGCTCCGACAGGTCGTTGTTGGTCAGCCGCGCATCGCCCTGCAGAAGTGCCATTATCTTGCGGTCGAACTGATCGATGCGCGTCTCATTCATGATCTTTGGCCCGTTTGTGCACAATTCACGCACGATCTGATCATTTCAAGCGTTTGAATGCAAGCACCGTGCAGCCGCTCCGCGTTATGATTGCACGTGGTCCGCTGCGGCCACCGCCAGTTTTGGAGCAATGCCATGGGTCCCTTCCCGCACGACGCACCGCCCGCAAAGATCAGCAAGGAAAACCCCGCCGGCACCGACGGTTTCGAGTTCGTCGAGTTCGCGCATGCGGAGCCGCAGAAGCTCGCCGAACTGTTCACCCGCATGGGCTATGTCGCGGTGGCCAAGCACCGCACGAAGGACATCACCGTCTGGCGCCAGGGCGACATCAATTATGTCGTCAATGCCGAGCCGGGTTCGCATGCGATGAAGTTCGTCGACATGCACGGCCCGTGCGCCGCCTCGATGGCCTGGCGGGTTGTCCATGCCAAGCACGCTTTCGACCATGCGGTGTCGAAAGGCGCCACGCCCTATGAAGGCGACGACAAGGCGCTCGACGTGCCGGCCATTGTCGGCATTGGCGGTTCGCTGCTCTATTTCATCGAAGCCTATGGCAAGAAGGGCTCGGCCTATGATGCCGAATTCGACTGGCTGGGCGAACGCGATCCGCGGCCGCAAGGCGTCGGCTTCTATTTCCTCGACCACCTCACCCACAATGTCTATCGCGGCCAGATGGACAAATGGTGGTACTTTTATCGCGAACTGTTCGGCTTCAAGCAGATCCATTTCTTCGACATCGACGGCAAGATCACCGGCCTCGTCAGCCGCGCCATCACCTCGCCCTGCGGCAAGATCCGCATTCCGCTAAATGAATCCAAGGACGACACCAGCCAGATCGCCGAATACCTGAAGAAGTACAATGGCGAAGGCATCCAGCATATCGCCGTCGGGACCGACGACATCTACGCCGCCACCGACAAGCTTGCCGACAACGGGCTGAAGTTCATGCCCGGTCCGCCGGAGACCTACTACGACATGTCGTACAACAGGGTGAACGGGCATGACGAGCCGATCGAGCGGATGAAGAAGCACGGCATCCTGATCGACGGCGAAGGCGTGGTCGACGGCGGCATGACCAAGATCCTGCTGCAGATATTCTCCAAAACCGTGATCGGCCCGATCTTCTTCGAATTTATCCAGAGGAAGGGCGACGAAGGTTTTGGCGAAGGCAATTTCCGCGCGCTGTTCGAGTCGATCGAGCAGGACCAGATCAAGCGCGGCGTAATCAAGGTCGATGGCAAGGCGGCGTGAACCCCCGTTTGCGGCTCGATCGGCCTTGATCTGAGTTTCGATCAAAAGGGTCAAGCCGTGAACGTCTCCATAACCGAAGCAAAGGCCAACTATCGGAACTCGTCGGCCGCGCGGAAGCCGGCGAGGAGATAGTCATCACTCGTCACGGCAAGATCGCGGAGCGGCTCGTGCCACCAGTTCGAGAAGACTTGTTGTCGCGCATAGGTGCCCTGAAGGGCAAGATTCGGATTTCAGACGATTTCGACAAACTCGGCCCTGAATGGAACGAGTACACCAGATAAAGGTCAGAGGCCCAACCGCTCGACCTCTTCTTTCCTCACCTTCAAATCATAATCGAGCAAAAACTCGTCCAGCTGCGGCGGCGCGACCGAGCTGCCCGAGAGCATCGCGTGAACCTGGCCGCGATGGTGGATGTCGTGCAGGAAGACATGGGCGAGAATGTCGCCGATCTTTTCGGGGATCATGCCGTCCTCGCGCCGGTCCGTGATGACCTGACGGTCGAGATCCGCCTCCGACAGCTTCTCGCAAAAGGCGATCAGGCGCCGGTCGGCCGCGACCTGAGCGGCAAACAGCGCCTGCGGGTCATCGAACGGCACGTAATCGTCATGGGCGGCCGCGCCGACGCCGCCCTCCTCAAGGAAATCGAGATAGAGATGATCGACCGCAAGGATGTGGTTGAGCGTTGCCTTGATCGACGGGAAGAAGCTGGTGCGTTCGGCTTCGAATTCGCCGGGCTTCAGCGCAAGCACAGCGCGGTAGAGCCGGTCATTCGACCAGAGATTGTTGCCGGCCATGCGGCTGAAGTGGGTGAGAATATCCATGTTATGCGCTTGGCCAACCGACCAACTCCACCAACTTCAGAATGACGAGTATGGCAGCTATCCCCAGAAGACGAACGTTCATACCGCGGCGCAGTTCTTGCGTTCCTGCATCGCTTGCGACTTCCCGGTTCAAAGCGACGTACACAAGCCTCGGCAGGCGCGCCTCGCTGCTGAAATTACGCAGCCTTTCAGACCGATCCTCGACCTGCCGGCAGAGCCGAATTGCGGAAATCAAAAGCCAGCCGGTTGCGACGCTGCAAAGCCCAAGAAACCAAAGACAAGAAGCGGTATAGGCCATCTGCCATTCACGCTCCCGTCGATCGCATCAGATACAAGCCTGCCGCCATCACCGCGAAGCCGGCGACAACGATCAGCAAAAGCCGGTTCATGCGCCGCCGCGTCGCCTGCGTCTCCTCGTCCCGCGCCACATTGGTATTGGTGATGGTGTGGAACATCATCGCCTTGCGCGGGTAGCCGCTGCGGTTGGTCAGATCGGGCGAGCGCGCCTCGATGCGGTAGCTCAGCCGGATCGCCTGGATGAAGACCACCAGAATGGCCAACGCCCAGACGCCGGCCAGCAGGTAGAACGCCTCGCCCGTCATTGCATTGCCCCCTCTTATGCCTGGGACTTCTCGACCTTCTGCTCGATGGCGCCGAAGATCGAGTTTCCGCTTTTATTCTTCATCTCGATACGCACCGTATCGCCAAAGCGCAGGAACGGCGTCTTGGGCTCGCCAGACTCAATGGTCTCGATCATGCGCAGTTCAGCGATGCAGGAATAGCCGGCGCCGCCGGCCGCCACCGGTTTGCCCGGCCCGCCATCCAGCTTGTTGGAGACGGTGCCGGAGCCGATGATGGTGCCGGCAACCAGCGGCCGTGTCTTTGCGGCATGGGCAATCAGCGCCGGGAAGTCGAAGGTCATGTCGACGCCGGCATTGGCACGGCCGAACGGCTTGCCGTTGACGTCGGCGAGCAGAGGCAGGTTGACCTTGCCGCCATCCCAGGCGTCGCCGAGTTCGTCCGGCGTCACCGCCACCGGCGAAAAAGCCGAGGACGGCTTCGACTGGAAGAAGCCAAACCCCTTGGCGAGCTCGGGTCCGGTGAGCGCGCGCAGCGTCACATCATTGACCAGCATGACCAGCCGGATGGCGGCGCGCGCCTGGTCGAGGCTGGCGCCCATCGGCACGTCGTCGACTATGACGGCGACCTCCGCCTCCATGTCGATGCCGAAGGCTTCGTCCGCCGCGCGGATCGGCTCGCGCGGCGCGATAAAGGAATCCGAGCCACCCTGGTAGATCAGCGGATCGGTCCAGAAGCTTGCCGGCATCTCTGCGCCGCGGGCTTTGCGCACCAGCTCGACGTGGTTCACATAGACAGAACCATCGGCCCATTGATAGGCGCGCGGCAGCGGCGAATGGGCGTCATGCTCATGGAAGCGTGCCGACGGCACCGCATTGTTCTCCAGCGATTCGGCGATCGTCGCCAGGTGCGGCGAAATCCGCTGCCAGTCGTCGAGCGCGGCCTGCAGCGTGCGCGCCAGGAACGAGGCGTCGGTGAAGCGCGTCAGGTCGCGCGAGACGACGACAAGCTTTCCGTCGCGCGTCCCGTCCCTCAATGTGGCAAGCTTCATGCGGTTTCCTCTCCTGATGCGGCTTTGGCGCCGTCTAAGTTCACAACAAGGCCGTCGCGGGCAATCGTCAAGTCACCCGCCCACGATTTCCTGACGGCGGCCTCCCAGTCGGCATCGCCGATCGCGGCATCGTCGGCCGGAATGAGGTGGTTGAGCACCAGCCTCTTCACCCCGGCATCGCTGGCGATGCGCCCGGCTTCCTCGGCAAAGGAGTGGCTGGCGAGCAGATGTTCTTTCAGCCGCGCGCCATTGCCGGTCCTGGCGACCAGCCGCTCGATGCCCTCGTCCAGCATGGCTTCATGGACGAGGATGTCGGCATTTTTGGCGAAGCCGGCGAGCGGCGGGAAGAAGGCGGTGTCGGATGAGAAGACGACGCTTTTACCGCCTTGCTCGAACCGCAGCGCGAAACAGTCGGTTACCGGTGGATGGTCGACGCGCAGTGCCGAGACCTTCAGGCCGCGTTGTGCGAAAACCTGGCCTTCGCCGAATTCAACGATCGAAACCAGTTCGCGGATGTCCGGCCTGCCTTCGTCGACGATTCGGATCTCGATGTCGAACTCCATCGCCTGGCAGAAGCGCCGCCAGTAATGGCCGGTGCCGGGCGGTCCGAACAACGTCACCGGACTGGCCAGACCGGCGGTCCAGGCGGTGTGGAGCAGCGCCCCCAGTTCCAGCACATGATCGGAATGCAGATGGGTGACGAAGATCAGGTCGAGCGCCTTCAGGCTGACGCAGGCATCGACCAGGCCACGCGTGACACCCAGCCCGCAATCGACGACGATGGTCCGCCCGCCAAGCTCCAGCAGCGACGAACTCGGCCACGGCCCGCCCGACCGCAATGCCGGGCCGCCTTTCGAGCCGAGAAGCACCAGCCGGTCGCTCATCGAGCTGATCTCAAGGCCAGTCGCCCTCCGGCGTGCCGTTGAAGCGCTTCTTCAGGTCGGTCCAGCAGTCAATGTAATTGTCCTGCCTTGTTTCAAGCTCGGCGCCGTAGCGGGTCAGCATTTGCGGGAATCGGGTCTCGAACATGAAGGCCATCGTGTTGTCGAGCTTGACCGGTTTCAGCTCGGAGCGCGAGGCCTTTTCGAAGCCAGGTGCGTCGGGGCCGTGGGCCAGCATCAGATTGTGCAGGCTGATGCCGCCGGGCACGAAGCCTTCTTCCTTGGCGTCGTACTGGCCATGGATCAGGCCCATGAACTCGCTCATGATGTTGCGGTGGTACCAGGGCGGCCGGAACGTGTCTTCCGCCACCAGCCAGCGCGGCGGGAAGATGACGAAGTCGATATTGGCGGTGCCCTCCTCGCCGCTCGGCGCCGTCAGCACGGTGAAGATCGACGGATCGGGATGGTCGAACAGGATGGCGCCGACCGGCGAAAACGTCGCCAGATCATATTTGTAGGGCGCATAGTTGCCGTGCCAGGCGACGACGTCGAGCGGCGAATGGCCGATCTCGGTGACGTTGAAATTGCCGCACCATTTCACCGTCAGCCGGCACGGCGTCTCCTTCTCCTCGAACCAGGCGCTGGGCGTCTTGAAGTCGCGTGGGTTGGCCAGGCAGTTGGCGCCGATCGGGCCGCGGTCGGGCAGCGTCAGCTTGGCGCCGTAATTCTCGCAGACATAGCCGCGCACTTCCTTGTCGGCGAGCTCGACCTTGAACACCAGACCGCGCGGCAGCACGGCGATCTCGCCGGGCCGAAGCTCGATGACGCCCATCTCGGTGACAAAGCGCAAGGCGCCGACCTGGGGGACAATCAGCAACTCGCCGTCGGCGTTGAAGAAATGGTCGTCGACCATCGAGCGGTTGGCGACATAGACATGCGCCGCCATGCCGCTTTGGCCCAGCACGTCGCCGGCGGTGGTGATGGTGCGCATCCCTTGAATGAAATCGGTCGGCTCCTTCGGCATCGGCACCGGGTTCCAGCGATACTGCCCGAGCGCCAGTTCGTGGTCGCCGACATTGGGTGCTGTCTTCCACAAGGGATAGCTCGCTGCCTTGAAGCGGCCGGTGTGTTTTACGCTCGGCCGGATGCGGTAGAGCCAGGAACGCTCATTGGTGCCGCGCGGCGCGGTGAAGGGCGAGCCCGATAGCTGTTCGGCATAGAGCCCGTAAGCCGGCCGTTGCGGCGAGTTCCGCCCCTGCGGCAGCGAGCCCGGCAGCGTCTCGGTTTCGAAGTCGTTGCCGAAGCCCGGCATGTAGGAAAAGGTCATCCGATCCTCCCTGATCCCGGCCCCGCGAAGCGCTGCTTGCCGGCGATGTTGACCAAACTGGTTTCATTTGTAACCATCGAAAATGTAACTATCAACGGGCGAATGCCGCATCCATGGTGCAGATGGAAATCCTCGAACTCGAAAGCTTCCTGCCCTATCGGCTCTACCGGCTGGCCGACGCCGTCAGCCGCGAATTTTCAAAAATCTACCGCGACCGCCACGGCCTGACGCGGCCGGAATGGCGCACCCTGTCAGGGCTCGGACAGCGCGGCACCATGACGGCGACAGCGCTTGGCGAACAGTCGGCCATGCACAAGACCAAGGTGTCGCGCGCCGTGGCGGAACTGGAGCGAAGGCGCTGGCTGGTACGCACAACTGACGAGAATGATCGACGTGTGGAGCACCTGGCGCTGACGAAGGCGGGGCTGGCGGCCTATGGCGAAATGGTGCCGCTGGCGAAGGCGTTCGAACGGGAGTTGCTGGAGAGGTTGAGCACAGAGGAGCGGACAGCGATTGTGAGCGGCGTGGCGGCGCTGGAGGGAGCGTTGGGTGAATAAAGGGTCTGCTCCGCCGTGATCCTTCACACCCCCCTCTGTCCTGCCGGACATCTCCCCCGCAAGGGGGGAGATCAGATGTCGCGAAGGCTTTCGCCAATCTCCAATGTTGCGGAGGTGGCGAGGCGTCAAAGCTGCCAATCTCCCTCCTTGCGGGGGAGATGGCCGGCAGGCCAGAGGGGGGTGCTGTCCCGCCGGCTTCTCCAGCTAGAACGTGCCTCTGCGCCTACCAATCCATCACCACCTTACCCGAACTGCCGCTCCTCATCGCATCGAACCCCGCCTGAAAATCATCGATACCGATCCGATGCGTGATCAGGCCGCTGACATCCAGCGGCCCCTGCACCAGGGCGATCATCTTGTACCAAGTCTCGAACATCTCGCGGCCGTAAATGCCCTTCAAGTGCAGCATCTTGAAGATGACCTTGTTCCAGTCGATCTCAAAGCCGGTCGGCGCGATGCCCAGAATGGCGATCTTGCCGCCATTGTTCATCGTGTCGATCATGTCGCGAAAGGCGGGCGCCGCACCCGACATTTCGAGGCCGACGTCGAAACCTTCGGTCATGCCGAGCGCCGGCATGACATCCCTAAGCTTTTCCTTCGAGGCGTCGACGACATGCTGGACGCCGAGCTTTTTGGCCAGCGCCAGCCGCACCGGGTTGATGTCGGTGATGACGACTTTTCGCGCGCCCACACATTGCGCCACCAGCGCGCCCATGATGCCGATCGGACCGGCGCCGGTGACCAGCACATCCTCGCCGACCAGATCGAAGGACAGAGCGGTGTGGACCGCATTGCCCAAGGGATCGAAAATCGCCGCGATCTCGTCGGGCACATCGTCGGGGATCGGCACGACATTGTGCTGCGGGATCGCCAGATATTCGCCGAAGGCGCCGGGACGGTTGACGCCGACGCCGAGCGTGTTGCGGCAGAGGTGCCCTCGCCCGGCGCGGCAATTGCGGCAATGGCCGCAGACGATATGGCCTTCGCCCGAAACACGCTGGCCGACCTTGTATTCGGTGACCGCCGAGCCGAAATCGGCAACGGTGCCGACGAATTCATGGCCGGTCACCATCGGCACCGGCACGGTCTTTTGTGCCCACTGATCCCAATTGTAGATATGCACGTCGGTGCCGCAGATCGCGGTCTTCTTGACCTTGATCAGCACATCGTTGGGGCCGATCTCCGGCACCGGCACCTCTTCCATCCAGATACCCGGCTCGGCCTTGGCCTTCACCAGCGCCTTCATCATGTTCGACATGCTTTTGTCCCTTGAATCCTTTGATCCGGAATCGCTTTTGGCGGCTCAGGAGATGACGCCCAGTTCCTTGCCGACTGCGGCGAATGCCGCCACGGCGCGGTCGATGTCGGCGGCGGAATGCGCCGCCGACATCTGCGTGCGGATGCGCGCCTGGCCTTTCGGCACCACCGGGAACGAAAAACCGATGACATAGATGCCGCGCTTCAGCATACGCGCCGCCATTTCCTGCGCCAGGCTGGCATCGCCCAGCATCACCGGGATGATCGGGTGATCGGCGCCGGCCAACGTGAAGCCGAGCTTGCCCATCTCGGACCGGAAGCGCGCCGCATTGGCATAGAGGCGCTGGCGCAGGGCGTCGCCATTTCGGATCAGCTCGAACACCTTGATCGAGGCGCCGGCGATCGCCGGCATCAGCGTGTTGGAGAAGAGATAGGGCCGCGAGCGCTGGCGCAGCCAGTCGACCACCTGGCTTTTGCCCGAGGTGTAGCCGCCCGAGGCGCCGCCCAGCGCCTTGCCGAGCGTGCCGGTGATGATGTCCACCCTGCCCTCGACGCCGCAATGCTCGGCCGAGCCGCGGCCGCTTTTGCCGACGAAGCCGACGGCATGGCTGTCGTCGACCATCACCATGGCGTCGTATTTGTCGGCGAGGTCGCAGACGCCTTTCAGATTGGCGATGATGCCGTCCATAGAAAACACGCCGTCGGTGGCGATCAGCCGGAAGCGGCAGTCTTTCGCCTCCTTCAGCCGGGCTTCGAGATCGGCCATCTCGTTGTTGGCGTAGCGGAAACGCTTGGCCTTCGACAGTCGCACGCCGTCGATGATCGAGGCATGGTTCAGCGCATCGGAAATGATCGCATCCTCCTCGCCGAGCAGTGTCTCGAACAGGCCGCCATTGGCGTCGAAGCAGGAGCCGTAAAGGATGGTGTCGTCCATGCCGAGGAATGATGAAATCGTTGCTTCAAGCTGCTTGTGCTCTTCCTGCGTGCCGCAGATGAAACGCACCGAAGCCATGCCGTAGCCGTAGCGGTCCAGCGCGCCTTTGGCTGCATCGCGCAATTCTGAGCTGTCGGCGAGGCCGAGATAGTTGTTGGCGCAGAAGTTCAGCACCTTGTCGCCGCCGACCTCGATCTCAGCCGACTGCATCGAGGTTATCACCCGCTCGGATTTGTAGAGCCCGGCGGATTTCAGACCTTGCAGTTCGTTGTCGATATGGGAGAGGAATGCCGCGCTCATGATCACGTCCTGTTGAGATTGGCGCGACTGTCGCGCTACGCGCACTAAAAATCCACCGCAAAAGCGACCGTTTCGGTGGCACGGCGGGCTCAACCCTGGCGCGATCCGATCGCATGGCCAGCATGCTGGAGTAGCAGGCACGCGAATACGGCCGTGCCGCGAAAGAACATGATAACCATTTCAGCAGCTTTCGTTTACTGCGGAAGCAACAGTTCCGCCGGCTTCCAGACCTGTTAACCCTTTCAAGCCAATGGTCTTCTCGCCACGAATCGGTGGCAGAATCAGTTCGACCGAGGGGTCACCTAGAATATGTCTCAGCAGCCGGCGCAAACCGTCTCGGGCAAACTCATCCTGCTGATCAAGAGCGGCTACTGGCTGGCGCTGCTGATCATCGCGGCTATGGTGATGGCTTCCTTCATCCTGCTGCAGCAGATGATGGCGGCGCAACAGCACAACCATACTCTGCTCGACATCGTCAGCACCCAGAAGGCGCTGTCGCAGCGCATCGTCTTTTTGACCAGCGCAACCGGCTCCGCCGCGCGTGACAAGCAGCCGGCCCTGGTTGCCGCGCTGAAACAGGCGACCGCCGAGTTCGAGACGAACTACGACCTGCTCCTCAAACAGACGGGAGCCGACCCGCTGTCGCCGGCATTGTCCGACCCAAAGTCGATCGAGAGCGTCCTTTACGGCAAGCCGTTCCACCTCGACTATTTCTCGGTCGGGCTGGTCGCCAATGGCGAAAGGCTGATCTCGTCCTTCGAATCCCAGCTCTCCGGCAATGCCGCCTACAAGGGCGGCGGCGAGCGCGTCAATCTCGATGCTTCCGTCGCCAATGCGACGCTGTCGGGTTATGCCGCGCTCGGCCAACGCATCGCCGCATTCGCCGACGAGCGGTCGGAAAAGCTCCTCGATCTCCACCGCACCTTGTTCTACGCCACCATCGGCGTCATCGTGCTGGTGGCGCTTTTCATCTTCCGGCCGATGTCGAAGGCGATCCTGCGCAAGACGCACGAGCTTGTCGATGCCCGCAACTCGATGGCCTTCATCGCCGTACATGACGGGCTGACCGGCCTGCACAACCGCACCTTCCTGACCGATCACTTCGAAACGCTGATCAAGGGCGCGCATCGCCGGCGTGAGAGGCTGGCGGTGATCCAGCTCGACCTCGACCGGTTCAAGCAGATCAACGACACACTCGGCCATGCCGCCGGCGACTATGTGCTGGTCGTCACCGCCCAGCGCATGCGCGATTCCTGCCGCGCGTCGGATCTGTGCGCGCGCCTTGGCGGCGACGAATTCGTGATGATCCTCAATGGCGCCGGCGGCCCCGAGGACATCAACATGCTGGCCCGTCGCATCCTGGAGGAGATCAACGAGCCGATTACCTTCCAGGGCACGACCATCCTTCCGGGGGCCAGCGCCGGCATTGCTGTCTATCCCATCGACGCCGACAATGCCGAGGATCTGCTCGTCCACGCCGACCTCGCGCTCTATTCCGCCAAGAAGCTCGGCGGCGGCAGCTTCTCGTTCTTCTCCGAGGAACTCAGGCGCGAGCTAGACTACCGCAAGCAGCTCGAGCACGACATCAAGGTCGCGATTTCGGAGAACGCCTTCCAGGTCTATTTCCAGCCGCAGGTGTCGCTGAGCAACGGCGCCATCAGCGGCATCGAGGCGCTGGTGCGCTGGAAGCATGCCGAGCGCGGCATGATTGCGCCGGGCGAGTTCATTCCGGTCGCCGAAAAATGCGGCTTCATGCCCGAGATCGGCCGCATCGTCTTTACCAAGGCGATCGAGCAAGCAGCCGAATGGGATCGCGCCGGCATCGCTTTCGGCCGGCTTGCCGTCAACGTGTCCGGCACCGAGCTGCGCGAACCCGACTTCGACCGCTTCCTGTTCGCGACGCTGGAAAAGGCCGGCCTGGCGCCGCAGAAACTGTCGCTGGAAATCGTCGAATCCGTCATTCTCGACGACGAGAAGACGGGCATCGCGGCGAAGCTGCGCCACATCCGCGCTGCCGGCGTCCATCTTGAGCTCGACGATTTCGGCACCGGCTATGCCTCGCTCAGCCACGTCAATCCCAACGAGATCGACCGCCTGAAGATCGACCGCCGCTTCGTCCAGAACATCAACGAGAATGGCGACAACACCAAGATCGTGCGCGCCATCACCGAGCTGGCGCGCGGTCTCGGCATTTCGATCGTCGCCGAGGGCGCGGAAACCGAAGCCGAGCTCGATTCGCTGATGGCGATCGGCTGCGATCAGGTGCAGGGCTATTCCATCGCCTTCCCGATGCCGCAGGACAAAGCGCGCGAATGGCTGCTGGCGCGCAGCCCGAAGAAAGCCAAGGTGAAGGTGCTTCAGGGCAATTTAGCCTAGACTATTGCCCACCGGTGCCGGTCATTTGGCCGGCGCGACATTCGCCCGCAATGCCGCCAGCACCTCGGCGAACTCCGCCAGCCTGTCGTCCGGCAATCCCGCGCGCAGCCGCTTGTCGAAGATGAGAGCCGCCGCCCGCAGCTTCAGGAACATCGTTTCGCCCGCCTGCGTCAGCTCGACCAGATGAACCCGGCGGTTGTCCGGATCGCGGCGGCGCGTCAGCAAGCCTTGCGCCTCCATGGCGTTGAGATGGTGGGTGAGCGTGGCGCCCTGGATGCCGATCATGCCGGCAAGTTCGCGCTGGTTGGCAAGCTCGCTCGACTTGACCGAAAGCAAGGTCAGCCACACCGGCAGCGTGCCGCCGGCCTCGACCAAAGCGGCGTCAAAGGCCTGCGCCACCAGCTTGGAGGTGCGCGCGAGATTCATGCCGATTGGCGGACGGTCAAAGGGAGTCATGCGCCGACAGTAGAACAAGGCGCCGAGCGATGGAACGCGGCAATATACATTGACATCGAACCATTTGATACCTAACTATCATGCGTGTCGATCTACCGAGTTCGTATTATCCCGCATTCGACAGGGATCCGAGGACGGGCGGCGGGCAAGGAGGAAGCGGTCATGCAATATGTCTACATCGTCGTTATCGGCCTTCACGTCATGGCCGGTGTGTTCTGGGCCGGCACCACCATCACGCTTGCCCGCGACCCCGAGATCAGGGCGGAGCGCTTTATCGGACCGCAAATGGGCTCGGCCGGTATGGTGTTCGTGACCGGCGCCCTGCTCTGGTATTTCTTCCACGGCGCCTATTTCGGCTCGATGGAAATGGTGCTAGCGCTAGGCATCCTGGCCGCCTTCGCCGCTGCCGGCGTTCTCAGCGTCGTCGTCCGCAAGACCAGCCGGCAGCTTGCCGGCGCGGACGTCGCAACGGAAGCGGCGCTGCGCACCAAAATGGCCCGCGGCGAGCGCATCGCCGCCTGGCTGCTGGTGCTCACCGTGCTTTGCATGGCGACCGCCAGGATGATTTGAGCCCTGCCGCACGTCGCCTCCCGGTTGAAGACCATTCCGCATCGTGCGTCGCCTGGCTCTCGGCTGGTGGCGTACGCGGCGGGCAGTTCGGACGGATGTGCAAGGTGGCTCTCCGCACAGAGGTTTGGCTGCGCGCCACCCATCACTTTGATCGATCGAGATGCGCCCGCCGGAAGGGTGAGATCGAGCTTTGGAACAAGCCGTAGGCCGGCTTGTAGGCTCAAACCCGCAAGCCGAACCTGATGCCATCATAGATGGCGGCGTGGATGTTGCGCGAGGCGACCGCATCGCCGATGCGCAACAGCACGAAGCCGCCTTCGGGGTTGCGTGAAGGAAAAATATCGCCGCCGCCGACCAGCCGCTCATAGTCGACCGCGCCACCATTCTTCGACAGCGGTTTCAGCTGGAGATAGAGATCGTCGAGCGGCGCCGTGCCGTGCTCGACCACCACCTGGTCGACTCGCCTTTCGCCACGCCAGCCATCGGCAAAGTCGGAGGCGAGTTCGGCGACCAGTTGGTTGCCCTCGCGCCGTACCGAGCGCAGCCTGGTGTTGATGGTGATGGTGACGCCCTTCTCCTGGAAGGCGCGCATATAGGGCACGTGGTTCATGCCGCCCATTTCGGGGGCGAAGAAGCGCTCCGGCGAAACCAGCTCCAGTTTTGACCCTGCATTGGCGATCAGCTCCGCCGCGCCCATGCCCTGGTGGCCACCATTGTCGTCGAAGAGCAGCACGTTCTCCGCCGGCTTGATGCTGCCGGCCATGATGTCCCAACTCGACGTGACGAGATTGTCGCCTGATGTCAGCGGCGGGTTCTGTGGCAGGCCGCCGGTGGCGATCACCACCACGTCGGGCGACAGCGCCAGCACTTCGTCCTGCTCGGCCCAGGCGTCGTAGCGGATCCCGACGCCGAGCCGGTCGAGTTCGGCCAGCCGCCAGTCGATGATGCCGATCAGTTCCTTGCGGCGCGGGTTCTGCGTCGCCAGCCGGACCTGGCCGCCGGCCTGACCGGAGGCTTCAAGCACCGTGACATGATGGCCACGTTCGGCCATGACGCGAGCTGCCTCGAGCCCGCCAGCGCCAGCGCCAACGACGACGACGTTCCGCCTGGGCCCTTCGGTCTTCAGGATGATATGCGGAATCTCGGCCTCGCGGCCGGTCGCGGCATTGTGGACGCACAGCGCCTCGCCGCCTTCATAGATACGATCGAGGCAATAGGTGGCGCCGACGCAAGGCCGGATCTCGTGCTCGCGACCTTCCATGACCTTCTTGATGATGTGCGGGTCGGCGATATGGGCGCGGGTCATGCCGACCATATCGAGCTTGCCGGTCGCGATGGCGTGGCGCGCCGTGGCGACATCGGAAATCCGCGCCGCATGGAAGGTCGGAAATTTCGTTGCCGCCCTCACCTCGCCGGCGAAATCGAGATGCGGCGAAGAGCGCATGCCGGTCACCGGGATAACCTTGGTGAGCGCCGCGTCGCTTTCTATCGAGCCGCGGATGATGTTCAGGAAATCGACCTTGCCAGAATTGGCGAGCCGTCTCGCGATCTCGACGCCCTCCGCCTTCGACAGGCCTTTGTCAAAGTCCTCATCGGCGACCATGCGGATGCCGACGATGAACTTTTCACCGACGGCAGCCCGCACGGCATCCAGCACCATGTCGGTGAAGCGCAGCCGGTTGTCGAGCGAACCGCCGAACTCATCGTCGCGATGGTTGGTGGCCGGCGACCAGAACCCGTCCATCAGATGGCCGTAGGATTCGAACTCGATGCCGTCGAGGCCGGCCGCCTGGCAGCGCTGCGCAGCGGACGCATAGTCGGCGACGATGCGCTCGATGTCCCAGTCCTCGATGGTTTTCGGGAACGCGCGGTGCGCCGGCTCACGCACCGGCGAGGCCGACAGCACCGGCAGCCAGTCGGCCTTGTTCCAGCCGGTGCGGCGGCCAAGATGGGTGATCTGGATCATCACCTTGCAGTCATACTCGTGGCAGGCGCCCGCCAGTTCGGCCAGCCACGGCACGATGCGGTCGTCATAGACATGCAGATTGCCGAACGCGGCCGGGCTGTCGCGCGAGACGATCGCCGAGCCCGCCGTCATGGTCAGCGCCATGCCGCCCTTGGCCTTTTCGGCGTGGTAGAGCCGGTAGCGCTGTTTCGGCATGCCGTCCTCTGAATAGGCCGGCTCGTGGCTGGTCGACATCACCCTGTTCTTCAGCGTCAGGTGTTTGAGCTGGTAAGGCTGGAGAAGCGGGTCGTTGCTGGTCATCATCTTCCTGCCGTTCCAGTTTGTGTCGGAGCAGCGCGCGCTGCTCCAGTTCTTGTCTTAAGCATCGAATTTATCCGAAAATCGCTGCACACTTTTCGATCCGATGCTAATGAGCCCGGAAAATCCCCAGGAAAACCGCGATGATCGATACCAAAACCCTCACCCAGCTCGGCGCCCACGTCGAGACGCCACAGAGCCCGGAGACCGCGGTCCTGGAGACCGTGCCGTTCCAGCGCGGCGACGGACCGCCGGCGATCGTGCGCTTCACCTGCCCGGAATTCACCTCGCTCTGCCCGGTCACCGGACAGCCGGATTTCGCTCATATCGTCATCGACTACGCACCCGATGCCACGCTCGTGGAATCGAAGTCGCTCAAACTGTTCATGACCTCGTTTCGCAACCATGGCGCTTTCCATGAAGACTGCACGGTGATGATCGGCCGCCGCATTGTGGCGGCAACGAAGCCGCTGTGGTTGCGCATAGGCGGCTATTGGTATCCGCGCGGCGGCATTCCGATCGATGTCTTCTGGCAGACCGGCGCTCCGCCCGAAGGCGCCTGGTTGCCCGACACCGGGGTTGCCCCCTATCGCGGAAGGGGCTGAAGCTATTTTGCGGAACTTTAGCGGGACAGCGCCCCCCTCTGTCCTGCCGGACATCTCCCGCACACGGGGGAGATTGGCCGCCACATAGGCTTTAGCTAATCTCAAATGATGCGGAGCGGGCGAGACGCTGGAACTGCTGATCTCCCCCCGTATGGGGGAGATGTCCGGCAGGACAGAGGGGGACGCGAAGCATCGCAGGCGCTGACCCTCAATCAACATTATTCGCACTGATACTGGCTGAGCGCCCATTCACCGGTCACCGAAAGCAGGTCGGATATCTTCCAGTCGCCGTCGACTTTCCTGAATTTCCATTCAAGGCGATGCGGGTTGCCGGCGACGACGAAGGCGACAATGACCTTGGCCTGGTCGCCATTGATCGCTTCGAGTGTCTTCAGGCTGTTGTCGATCTCGGTCTTGTCATAGTCGGCATTGTCGAGCGCCATGTTGGGGTCGAGACATTCTCCCTGCCCGGATTTGCGCAACGCGTCGCTCTTGTCGAGAACGGTTTTTGCCGGGTCGATGAAGTGGCTGCGCTGCGCCGGATCGATCTCCAGTCCCACCTGATCGTAAAATGGCCGCACCACCGCCGTCGGGGATCCCGGCAGAATGGGTGCGGCCGGTGGGGCGTCGGCCGGCGGCCACCCAACCGGCGGTGTCGACGGTTCCACCGCTGTCCCGGGTGGATTTGCGGGCGGTGCTGCGCCGGCCGGTGCCGTCACGGCCGGCGCATTGGCTGGCGGCGGGCCCAACAGGCCTTGTGCTGCGGCTGCGCTCATACCCACCGACAGCACGCACATGGGCGACAGCGCCAAGGCAAGACGGCGGAGCACGGGATCACTCCGGCGCTTTGTCGGGCATGCATTCCAGCGCGCTTAGCGTCCAGTTGCTGGTCTTGGAGGTGATGTCGGCGACCTTCCATTTGCCGTCGATTTCCTTCAGCGACCACAGCATTTCGCGTTTGGAATCATCGCCTTCCGCAAAAAGGCTGAAGGTGGCGGTGACTTCGGCCGTATCGCCATTGACGGTCTCGGCCAGCTTCAATGTCTTGGCAATCGACTTCTGGTCGAAATCCTGGGCGTCGAGGCCGGGATCGAAGTCGAGGCAGGCGACTTCGTCGGGCTTGTTCTTCGTTGCCTGGTCGTTGAGATCGAACAGCTTGGTCACCGGCTCGGTGAAGCGGTCGCGGTACTTTGCATCTCCCTCGAATTTCACCTCGGGCACATAAAAGAACTTCACGGCGTTGGAAGCCGGCCCGGCCAGCACCGTCGCTGGCAAGGCAATCGAAAAGACAGCGGCAAGCACTATCGGTTTCATGCAGGATCTCCGGAAGTTTGGCGGCAAGGCGGCAATACCAGACATCCTGCATATCGGCTTTTTTGCGGCTCATGAAGCCCCGGCTGCACCGTCTCAGCCATCCAGCCAGACGTTCTGCAGGTCCATCTCGAAGGTCTGGTGGACGCCGTAGTTTTTCACCTTCTTGTTCATGTGGCTGTAGAGCTTCTGCCAGAAGGGTTGAATGATGACGCCGGAATCCTGCAGGATCTGCTCGACATCCTTCATCACCTCACGCCGCTTCTCCACGTCGATCAGCGACAGCGCCTGCTTCAGCTTGGCGTCGAAGTCCGGGTTGGAATAGGCCGACTCATTCCAGGCTTCGCCGGTGCGATAGCCAAGCGCCAGCACCTGGACGCCAAGCGGCCGCATGTACCAGATGGTCATCGAATAGGGATACTTCGTCCAGTCGTTCCAGAAGGTCGAGCCCGGCAGCACCGTGCGCTTCACCTTGATGCCGGCGTCGCGCAGCTGGCCCGCAATCGCGTCGCCGGTGTTCTTCTGCCAATCGTCCTCGACGGTGATCAGCTCGTGCTCGAAATCGGCCTGCCCTGCGTCCGCCATCAGCTTCTTGGCGCCGGCCGCGTCGCGCGTCTTCTTGGGCAGCGCGAAATATTCAGGATGGATAGGGCTGACATGGTGGTTTTCACCGACCGTCCCTCGCCCGGCATAGCCGAGTTCCAGCACCGCATTGTTGTCGACCGCCATCTGCAGCGCGTTGCGCACCCGCTGGTCGTCATAGGGCTTGTGGGTAACGTTCGTGCGGGCAACCAGCGTGGTTGCCGTCGCAACCTCGGACTTCTCCAGCCCCATCTTATCCAGGATGCCGATGAAGTCGGCCGGAGTCTCGAAATTGAGGTCTATCTCGCCGGATTCGAAGGCGTTGATCGAAGCGTTGAAGTCGGTGCCGTAGTCGATGAACTCGACGCTGTCGAGCGGCGCTTCACCACCCCACCACTTGCCGTTTTCACGACGCTTGACCACCGCCTTCTGGCCGACATCGTAGGAGACCAGTTCGAACGGGCCCGTGCCGATCGGCTTCTTGACCGGGTCGGCGCCTTCGGCGTCGAAATTGCGGTGGACGACGAGCGCGGGATAATCGGTGAGGTTCGGGATCAGCGAAATGTCGGGCGCGCTGAGCGTCAGCTTGACCGTGTTGTCGTCGACCTTGGCGATCGCGCCTTCCCTAGCCTTGCCCGACTTTTCGTCGATCAGCCCGCCGACGCGAGCGGCCATGGAGTTGCCGGCGACCTTCTTCTCGCACCAGCGGGTAACATTGAAGACCACGTCATCGGCGTTGAAAGCATCGCCATTGTTCCAGGTGATGCCCTTGCGCACATGCAACGTGTATTCCGTGGCGTCGTCATTGATGTCCCAGCTTTCGAGCAGCACTGGCTCGAAGGTGAATTCCCTGGTGTAGCGGACCAGCGGCTCCAGCCAGCAGCGCGAGATGTTGGCGAGTTCCACCCAGTCATAGGTGCGCGGATCTTTTTGGGCCTTGACCGACATCGATATGTGCAGCGTGCCGCCCTTCTTCGGCTCCTCGGCAAAAGCCTGTCCCGGCGCGGCAAGGCCGATCATGCCGTAGGCCAGCGCCGTCGATGCGCCGAACGCACTTGCCAATGCTAGAAACTCGCGCCGGTCCATGCGGCCAGCACGCGTCTCTTGCGCCAGCGCCTCGATGGCCGTTGGCACGCGATCGCCATTGCTTTTGAAAAGTGTCATGTCTTTCTCCCTTGCGGTTCCCATCGGGTCTTCGCCCGTTATCAACTCATTCGTCGTTCTCTTAGCTAACGCTGTCGGGCAGCCTCTCCTCGCGCTGCGCGATAAAGTCCCTGAGGCCCTCGGCAATGCCCTCATCGAGTTTCGGCTCTTCATAGTCGGCCAGCATGTTGCGGGCTTTCTCGCGGCCGCGCGTGTCGTGGTCCTTCGCCCCTCCGGCCTTCCATTGTTCGTAGGAGTTGAAATCCATGATGGTGGGCATGAAGAATGCCGACTCGTAGTGATCGAGCGTGTGCTGGGTGCCGAGGAAATGGCCCTGCGGCCCGACTTCGCGGATCGCCGCCATGGCCTCCTTGAAGTCGTCGAACGACAGGCCGCCGGCATATTTGTACCAGCCGACAAGCTGCTCGCAGTCGGTGGCGAATTTCGAATAGCCGCAGGTGAGCCCGGCCTCGAGCCAGCCGGCGGAGTGCCAGATGTAATTGGCGCCGGCGAGGATGGCGGCATGCATCAGCATGTTGGATTCATAGCCGGCCTGGGCGTCGTTGAGCTTGGAGCCGACATGGAAGCCGGAGGTTCGCCAGGGCAGTTTGTATTTCCGCGCCAACGCGCCCATCAGATACATCATCTGCGCAGCCTCCGGCGTGCCGCCCATCGGCGCGCCGGTCTTCATGTCAACCGTCACCATGAACTGGCCGTAGATCTGGGGCGAACCCGGGCGCAGCAGTTGGGTGAAAGCGACCCCGGCCAATGCTTCGGCATTGACCTGCGCCACCGCGCCGACGGCCGAGGCCGAAGTCGATGCGCCGCACAGCGCAAAGGGAGCCAGGATCAGCGGCTGATTGCTGCGCGCATAGACCTTCATCGCGTCCAGCATGGTGGCGTCCCACACCAGCGGCGAGTTGCAGTTGGTAATCGACACCAGCACCGGGTTGTCGCGAACGAAATCTTCGCCAAAGACGATGCCCGCCATCGCCATCGTGTCTTCGGCGCGGTCTTTGGAAGTAACGATGCCCATGAACGGCTTGTCGGAATGCTTCAGCGCCGAATGGATGATGTGGAGATGCCGTTTCGGCACCGCGATCTCCATCGGCTCGCAGATGATCGAACTCGACGAATGCAGCGCCGGGGCCATGTAGGCGAGCTTGTGAAAATTGTTGAGGTCTTCAAGCGTGCCATAACGCCGGTTGTTGTCGAGGTCGCGCACGTAAGGCGCGCCATACATCGGCGCGAAGATGGAGTTCTTGCCGCCGACGCGCACGGTGCGCTCGGGATTGCGCGCATTGAGAGTGAACTCGGATGGAACCTTCGCGACCAGTTCCATCAGGAGGCCGCGGTCGATGCGGACGCGTGTCTCGGACACGTCGGCGCCCGCCGCCTTCCACATGGCGATCGCCTCGTCGTCGCGGAACTCGCAACCGACCTCTTCGAGGATAGCGAGTGACTCCTGGTGGATCAGTTCCACCGCCTCGTCCGGGACCATCTGGTAGGTGGGGATCTCGCGGACCAGCGTCGGGAACGAGGCGACGGGGGCGCTCCTCAGCGCCTTGCGTCCGAGGCGACCGCCGCCGCGGCGGTGGGTTTGCTCGGTCAGTTCAGCGGCCGGTGCGTTCATGGAGCCTCCTCATTCCGTCCAACCAAGTTAGCGAGAGGAAATATGGATGTGATGCTGGAAAATCCTGATCTCTTGTATAAGCTCAACTTATGCGAAGCCTGCGCCACCTCCTGCCCTCGGCCGGCAGCCTGATCGTCTTCGAGGCGGCGGGCCGGCTGTCGAGCTTCACTGCCGCCGGGCGCGAGCTCGGCATGACGCAGGCCGCCGTCTCCTATGCGGTGCGCGGGTTGGAGGAACAGCTTGGCGCGCAGTTGTTCCAGCGCCGCCACCGCCAGGTCGTCCTGACAGAAGCGGGCGAACGCTTCCATGCTGACGTCTCGCTCGGCCTGTCGCATATCCGCAAATCGGCGGAGGATCTGCGCCTGCAGGCGACCGGCGGTCATGTCACGCTGGCGGCGTCGACCGCCTTCGGCTCGTTCTGGATGATGCCGCGGCTGCAGCAGTTCCGCGACGAACTGCCGGGCATCGACTTGCGCATCCAGACCGCCGACCGCGATCTCGACATCATCGCCGAGGGCATCCCGCTCGCAGTTCGCGGCGGCGAACCGCGCGACTGGGCCGATTATCACTCGCTGCCGCTGGCCGACGAGGAGATTTTTCCGGTGGTTGGCGCCAGCTATCTCGCGAAATTCGGCATGCCAAGGAGCGTCGCGGAGCTGGCGACGCATCGCCTGATCCACCTCGAGGAGCCCTACCGCGAGGCGGCTAGCTGGGACGAATGGTTCCAGTCTGCGGGCGGCAGGCTCGACAACACCGCGCGCGGCCTGCGCATCAACGATTACGGCCTCGTGATCCAGGGCGTCATGGAGGGCCAGGGCATCGCGCTCGGCTGGCGGCATCTGGCCGAACGGCTCCTGGCGTCGGGGCTGCTGGTGCCGGTGACCGACCATGTGCTGAGAACCGGCAAGGCGTTCTATGTGGTTTGGCCGAAGAACCGGGAGTTGAGCGAGAATGCGCGGAAAGTCAGGGACTGGCTGGCGGCGCAGGCTTGAAATCGGTTGCAGCGTAGTCACTATCGCGGAGTTCCTTCACACCCCCCTCTGTCCTGCCGGACATCTCCCCCGCAAGGGGGGAGATTGGTCATATGTCGCGTCACCCTTCAAGCATTGGAGATTGGCGAAAGCCGTCGTGACATCTGATCTCCCTCCTTGCGGGGGAGATGGCCGGCAGGCCAGAGGGGGGTGCTGTCCCGCTGGCGTCTCCAATGTCCGGCATTCATTGAAGCCTTCCGCACACCCTTCGAATCCGCCTATAATACCCCCATGCCCATTCGCCAGCTTTCCGAAACGATGATCAACCAGATCGCCGCCGGCGAAGTCATCGAGCGTCCGGCGAGCGTGGTGAAGGAACTGGTCGAAAACGCGCTCGACGCCGGCGCCTCCCGCGTCGAGGTCGTCACTGCCGGCGGCGGGCTGAACCTGATCCGCGTCACCGATGACGGCTCCGGTATCCCCGAACAGGAACTGGCGCTGGCCATTGCGCGCCACTGCACCTCGAAACTTGCCGACAACATTCATGATATCCGCTCGCTCGGCTTCCGTGGCGAGGCGCTGCCGTCGATCGGTTCGGTGGCGCGGCTGTCGATCCGTTCGCGCACGACCGCAGGCGACGCTGCAGCCGAGATCGCCATCGAAGGCGGCCGCGTTTCGGCGGTCAAACCGGCGGCGGCCAATCGCGGCACAACGGTCGAGGTGCGCGACCTGTTCTTTGCCACGCCGGCGCGGCTCAAGTTCATGAAGGGCGAGCGGGCCGAAAGCTCGGCAACCAGCGACGTGGTCAAGCGCATCGCCATCGCCTTCCCCGCCGTGCGCTTCACGCTGGCCGGCTCGGACCGCTCGACGCTGGAATTGCCGGCGACCGATGACAGTACCGAGGGCAGCCTGCGCCGCGTCGCCCAGGTGATGGGCGCCGAGTTTCCCGACAATTCCATCGCTATCGACGCCAGCCGGGACGGCGTGCACCTGACCGGCCACGTCTCGATCCCGTCCTTCACCCGCGCCAACGCGCTGCAGCAATATGCCTATGTCAACGGCCGTCCGGTGCGCGACAAGCTGATTGCCGGCGCCATTCGCGGCGCTTTCGCCGATGTGCTGCCGCGCGACCGGCACGCGGTGACCGTGCTGTTCCTGACGCTCGATCCGGCGACCGTCGACGTCAACGTCCACCCGGCCAAGGCCGATGTGCGCTTTCGCGACCCCGGCCTGGTGCGCGGGCTGATCGTCGGCGCCATCCGCGAGGCTCTGGCCAATGCCGGCATCCGCGCCGCCACCAGCGGTGCCGCCGGGATGATGGCGGCGTTCCGGCCGGGAGCCGCCTCATACGCCCATGCGGGTCCTGCCAACGGTCATCGCAGTTATGACGCGGCCTACCGGGCCTCGGGCTTTTCGGGCTTTGACCGCTCGCCACAGCGGCCGCTGGATATGGGATTTGACGGCGCCGGCTTCCGCGAAAACGACCAGGCTGCATTCGACGCCGGTCCGCTCGCCAGCGCCGATGCGCGTGCCGGCTCAGCCGAGCCGGCCGAGACGCTGCTCGGCACCGCGCTGGGCGCCGCCCGCGCGCAGGTCCACGAGAACTACATCGTCGCCCAGACGAGGGATTCGCTTGTCATCGTCGACCAGCACGCGGCGCATGAGCGGCTGGTCTACGAGGCGTTGAAGAATGCCCTGCACTCGCGCGCGGTGCCCTCGCAGATGCTGCTCTTGCCGGAGATCGTCGACCTGCCGGAGGAGGACGCCGAGCGGCTGGCCGTGCATTCCGAAACGCTGGCCCGGTTCGGCCTCGGCATTGAGCGTTTCGGTCCCGGCGCGGTGGCGGTGCGCGAGACGCCGTCCATGCTCGGCGAAACCAATGTCCAGCAATTGGTGCGCGACCTTGCCGATGAGATCGCCGACAACGATACCGTCGAGACGCTGAAAGAGCGGCTGGATAAGATCGCCGCCACCATGGCCTGCCATGGCTCGGTGCGCTCCGGCCGGCTGCTCAAGGCCGAGGAGATGAACGCACTGCTGCGACAGATGGAGGCGACTCCCGGCTCCGGCACCTGCAACCACGGCCGCCCGACCTATATCGAACTCAAGCTCGCCGACATAGAGCGGCTGTTTGGGCGGCGGTGAGCACAAGCCAGGTCAGGCCACACGCTCAATTCACCAACAGGCGATAATCCTTGGACCTATGAGAGAAAACGTAATCCCTTGAGTAACCGGCGCTACCGCCGCGAAAATTCACGGAGATTATCTCGAAGCTTCTCCCAACCTGTTTTTGAACATTCATGTAGATGGGAGTCATCAGCATGCCGGCATCGCAATCGTCGTCATCGAAAGCGATTGCCTGAACGACCTTCTTTTTCTTCTTGTCGATGACCCGCAGCTTATTCATGCAGACGAGAAAGCCCGCTTTCTCGTAGACCCCGGCAAATCTGTGGGTTGCTGTCTGCGCCCAGAAGGGAATCTCGACGGTGCCGTCAACCTTCGCCTCACCGGTATCGTCGAGGTTTGCGACCTTCTTCAGCGTGATCGGGAACTTGTCCGAGCCCTTGCTCCAAGTCCCTGTTGCGCCGCTTTCGCCAAGGTCGAGAGAAAACGGACATCCGGTGGTGCCAACGGGCGTTTTCGATCCCATGACCAGCACCCGGTCGAACTCCCTGTCGTCCGCAATCTCGCAAAGGAAGACGCTGGTGCCACTGATCTTGCCGTACACCGCTATCGGGCTTTGCTTCGCGTCGTGGAAATAGCTCCCCTCGACCGTAATCCCGCTGCCGAAACTGTCATATCTCTGCAGCGATAGGTGGACGGGGTTAGGTCCGATGGAGCCTTCGTAGTTTTCGACCTGATACCAGCCCGCGGCGGCTTTCCCGGTCAGCAGCAAAACGCAAAAAAATTGCAGCTTATTCATGCAGACGAGAAAGCCCGCTTTCTCGTAGACCCCGGCAAATCTGTGGGTTGCTGTCTGCGCCCAGAAGGGAATCTCGACGGTGCCGTCAACCTTCGCCTCACCGGTATCGTCGAGGTTTGCGACCTTCTTCAGCGTGATCGGGAACTTGTCCGAGCCCTTGCTCCAAGTCCCTGTTGCGCCGCTTTCGCCAAGGTCGAGAGAAAACGGACATCCGGTGGTGCCAACGGGCGTTTTCGATCCCATGACCAGCACCCGGTCGAACTCCCTGTCGTCCGCAATCTCGCAAAGGAAGACGCTGGTGCCACTGATCTTGCCGTACACCGCTATCGGGCTTTGCTTCGCGTCGTGGAAATAGCTCCCCTCGACCGTAATCCCGCTGCCGAAACTGTCATATCTCTGCAGCGATAGGTGGACGGGGTTAGGTCCGATGGAGCCTTCGTAGTTTTCGACCTGATACCAGCCCGCGGCGGCTTTCCCGGTCAGCAGCAAAACGCAAAAAAATTGCCGATATGAACAGTCTTCCCATTCCGTCCCCCAGTGAAGGCAGCGTACCATAGCTGTCCTTCCTCTGGGTGTCTGCATTCTGATGGAAGCGGTTCTCGGTTTGAGTCCGAAAACAGCTCAAATCATTTGTTTTAACGCTTTAAATTCACCACGATCACGCCGCCCAGCGCCAGGGCGCCGCCGAGGATACCAAGTAGCGTCGGCACTTCGCCCAGCCAGAAGAAGCCGATCAAGGCCGACATGGGCGAGACCAGATAGAGGAAGTTCGACGCGCGCGCTGCCGGGAGGCGCGACAGTGCGGTTGCCCATGCGGCATAGGCGATCAGGCTGGGCACGATGCCAAGAAAGATCACGGCGCCGAGACCGGCCGTGTTGGCGGCCGCGGCCTGCGCAAAGCCGCTTGGCAGAAAGGGTGCCAGGCAAAGCGCGCCAAGGATCATGTTGGAGGCCGAAATGGTCAGCGGGTGATGGCGGGCAAAGAGCGGCTTCTGGACGATCGTGTTGATGGCCGAGCACAGCGCGGAGCCAAGAACCAGCAGCGCGCCGGTGTCGAAACTCAAGCCATTGCCGTCGGCCACGGCGATGATGCCGATGCCGGCGAAAGAAATCGCCGTGCCGAACCAGGCCCAGCTTGAGAAACGCTCGCCCAGCAATGCCATTGCCATGATGGCGGTGAAGATCGGGCTGACATTGATGATGAAACCGGCGGCACCCGCCGACACGGTCAGTTCGCCGAAATTGAGCATGACAGTGTAGAGCGCGACGAAGATGGCGCCGCCAAAGACCAGGCGCCACACTTCGTCGAGCCTCGGCAGCGCCGGGCGCTTGACGGCAAGAAAGATCGCCGCCGGCACCGCGGCAATGGCAAAGCGCAGCGCACCGAGTTCCAGCGGCCCGAAAGCGGCGAGGCCGGCACGGATCGCCGGAAAGGCCGAGGCCCAGCCGACCACCGTCAACGCCACGGCGATGGCCGCCGTGGTGTCCATCCGCTGTGTCGGATTCGACGTGCTGGTCGTTGCGCTCATCTGCCTGTCCTCGGGTTCCCAGAGTGTTGAAAGGCAGAAAGCGCCTTTTCGGCGCCGTTGACAAACGATCAAATCGAGGATCACCTGTGACTATGGATCACAGCTCAGACACAATGGTGCCGCTCGAGACCCTGCGCGCCTTCGATGCGGCGGCGCGAACGGGGAGCTTTTCGGCCGCGGCCGAGAAGCTCAACATCACCCACGGCGCCGTCAGCCGGCAGATCGCCAAGCTGGAGGACTGGCTGGGCTTGAAAGTGTTCGACCGCGGCGCGCGCGGCGTCTCGCTGACCATCGAGGGCAACCGCCTGCATCTGCGCACGGCGGAAGCCTTTGCGCTGATCTCCAGCCATTCCGACCGCTGGGTCGAGCCGCGCGGCACCGCCGTGGTGCGGCTGACCTCGATACCCTCCGTCAGCGGGCTGTGGCTGATGCCACGCATGGCGGCGCTGGAGAACAATCCCACCAAGCTGCGCATCGTCCTCGACGTCGACATCCGCCAGGCCGACCTTGCCGATGAAGGCATCGACCTGTCGGTCCGCTGCGGCCGCGGCGGCATTCCGGGCCGCATCTCGGTGAAGCTGTTCGAGGAACATGTCTTTCCCGTCGCCGCGCCCGGCCTTGCCCACGAGATCGGTCGCGGCGACCCGGCCCGGCTGCTCAAATTTCCGCTGATCAACGATTCCGACGCTTCGGGGTGGCGTGCCTGGTTTGCCGCGCAAGGGATGGACTACCGCCCGCGCCCGCAGGATCGCCGCTTCGAGGACTATAATCTGGTGCTCGACGCTGCCGCCTATGGGCTCGGCATCGCGCTGGCGCGGCCGCCATTGACCCGACATCAGCTGGAGTCGGGCCGCATCGTCGCCGTTGACGAGCGCACGGCGCTGAACCCGGTGTCGTACTGGCTCGACCGGCCGCTCGGGCGGCCACGCACGGCTGCCGCCGAACTTTCACGCCGGATCGCTGTCGAGGCGGGGCTGGCGATGGACAAGATGGAAGCATTCCTCGAAGCCGAGCGATAGCGGCGATCGTTCGGTGCTCAGCGAAGCACCAGCAGGGCTAGCCCGACAATGGCGACGGCCAGAAACCCGGTTGCCAGCGCCATCAGACCGACACGCGTCTGCTTTCGGCCTTGCGGCTGGGCCGCATCATTCGGCCCAGACGTCGCCTGCTCCCGCTTCATTGGCATATCGGTGGTGGCAGCGCGGCGCTGCGGCGAAACCACGGGTGCGAGAAGCGCAAACCAGGGCAGTCCTGCGGGCTTTGCGGCAGCGCCATCTTCGGCCTTGGCCGGCGGCAGCGGCAGACCGCGCTGTGCATCGTCGTTCGCTGGCGTCGCCTTGCCTATCGCAGCCGCTATTGGCCCGGAAACGTCGGGCGGCGCGTCACCAGGTTCGGCAAGGGCCAGATAGGCCTGGAGGATCTCGGCAGAACCCGTCTGCTGCCCCTTTGCGGTTGCCGCGAACAACAGCGCCTGCAGCGCCGGCGCCGCTGCCGGCTGCAAAGGCGCGCCGGACGGCGTCGGCGGCTGCACCAGCGCCTTTATAAGTGCTGCTTTCGCCGGATCGGCCTTCGCCGACGGCAACGCTGCCAACATCATGGCCTCACGCAGCAGCGCGGTCAGGCGGGCGGGTGAAATGTCCATGCCGGTCCCATAAGAATGGTTTGGAGCGACAATAGCGCCTCAGCATTGCGTCAAGCTTGACCTTGCCGGCAATTTATGGCGATGAAATCAGCATGAACCTTGGCACCACCCCATGATGAACCGCTTCGAAGGCCCCGGCGGCAAGGAAGCCCGTATCCGCTATCTCGACGGCGACTTCCAGGTCACCAGCCCCGGCGCCTTCGTGCGCTGCGCGGTGACCGGCGAGAGCATTCCGCTGGACGAGCTCAAATATTGGAGCGTCGCCAGGCAGGAGCCCTATGTCAGCGCCGCCGCCTCGCTGCGCCGCGAGATCGAGATGCATCCGGACCTGCGCAGCCGGGGCTAGATCGGCACACCGGAAAGCAAGGCCCACCGTCGATCTGATTTTCCTGGAACGCCTGCAGGACTATGGCTTTGAGGATGCCGGCGCGTTTTCGACCGAAAAGTCGAATTTATGAACAAGCCGATCTCCGACAAGCACTTTGATGGAATACGGCCCGATCGGATCACCCTCGGCCATGCACCAGCCATGCGAGATCCATCCGTCCTGCGGTTTGTAGAACATGGTGGTCTCGGAGACCCTTCGATCGCCCGATAGCTTGCTCAAGCTGTATTCGTTTCCGTCGATACCACCCCACTGCCTGGGCTCCGCGGGAAGCGCGAACACCTCGGTGACCGATACCAGTCTGTCGCCTTGCGCCAGACGTACGCGCCATTCAAAGCAGGCGCTATCGGGGATAAGCGGTACAATGTTTGAGGGCCGAACGTGGGTAGCACCGTCCGCTTCGGTGACCGAGACCAGAAATTCGCTGTCGGTCGCGGTGGGTGCCTGCGCCGAAGATGGGTTCGCCATCGCCACAAGAACAAAGCCCACAAAGAGTGCCCGCAACCTAACCATTCCACCCCCGCGCTGAAGCCGGTCTGACTTATAATAGTGATAAGCGGCGAGAAATATCCTGTGTCAACGCGGGAGCGCCCTACCCTCGCAGCTTGCGCTGTCTCCAGGCATCCAGCGTCTCGTCGATGATGCGCTCCGGCACGGTGTCGAGTTCGAACGTGGCGTCGATCTCCAGCACGGCGAGTTCAGCGAGGAAATCGGCCGGGGCAGCGCCATGGCGCAGCCGGGCGGTGTCCTTGGCGGTGGTGACAAGGCCCAGTCCATCGCGGCGCGCGGTTGCCGCCAGTTCCGCGAGTTCATCAGGGGCATAGAAGTGATGATCCGGAAATGACCGGCTCAGCGCCACCTCAGCGCCTGTGCCGCGCAGCGTGTCGAAGAATTTTTCGGGGTGGCCGATGCCGGCAAAGGCGAGGAACCGCCGGCCGGCGAACCGCTCCTTGGCCGCGGGCTCGGCATGCGCCTCGAAGATCGGCCGGCCGGCGCGCGCCGCCTGGCGCACGACCTGGTCGGCGGCAGCGCCCTCGCCCATCTTCAACAGCCCATCGGTGAACACCAGTTGGTCGACGATGTTGGCTCTCAGCGGTCCACCCGGAATGACGCGGCCGTTGCCGATGCCGTAGCGGGCGTCGACGACGACCAGCGCATAATCGATATGGATGCGTGCGCTCTGAAAACCGTCATCCATGATCAGGAAATCGCAGCCATGGGCTTCCATGAGCAGCTTGGCGCCGGCAGCGCGGTTGGGGCTCACCGCAACCGGCGCGTGCTCGGCCAAAAGCAGCGGCTCGTCGCCGACATGCTTTGCAGCGTCGTGACTGGCATCGACGACATGCGGCTGCGCGAACGAGCCGCCATGGCCGCGCGACAGGAATCCGGGATTGAGCTGCATGCGCCGGGCCTGCTTGGCCAGCGCGATGGCGACCGGCGTCTTGCCGCTGCCGCCGACGGTGAGGTTGCCGACGCAAAGCACTGGCGCGTCGATCTTTTCACGTATCGCCCGATGCATATGGCGGCCGGCGACCATGCCATAGACCGCTGATAGCGGCGACAGCGCAAAGACCCGCCAGTCCGGCGCTTCCCACCAGAAAGGTGGTGCTTCCGACGCCACCTATCGCCCGTCGGCGCCCTTCAGGCGCGACTTGACGATCAATGGCTGGATATAAGGCTCGAGCGACTTCAGCGTGTGCGCCAGCGCACCGCGCATCTGGTCGACTGTGGCGGCACCGGCCGCCATCATCTCATGGCGCGCAACTTCATTGCTCAGCAGGAAATTGACGGCGCCGGCCAGCATGTCGCGGTCGCGCACCAGCTTGGCGCCGCCACTGTCGAGCAGGCGCTGATAGGCCTCGCGAAAATTCTGGACGTTGCGGCCGGCCAGCACAGCGGTGTCGAGCATGGCCGGCTCCAGCGGATTCTGGCCGCCTTCCGAGGTCAGCGAGCGGCCGACAAAGGCGATTTCCGTCAGCCGGAGATAAAGCCCCATCTCGCCGATCGTATCGCCGAGCAGGATATCGGTGTCGGCGGTGATCCGGTCCCCCTTGCTGCGCCGCGCCAGCTTCAGGCCCATGCCGGAAATCTGTGCTGCCAGCGCTTCGGCGCGGTCTGGATGGCGCGGGACGATGATCGTCAGCAGGCCATGGTGGCGCTTGTAGAGCGTGGCGTGGACTTCCGCCGCGACCACCTCCTCGCCGTCATGGGTCGAAATTGCCGCCCAGGTCGGGCGGCCGGCGATCTGGCGCTTCAGCGTCGCCAGCGCCCGTTCGTCGACGGGGGGCGGCAAGGTGTCGACCTTGAGGTTGCCGGACACGGTGACCGGCCGGGCGCCAAGCGCGCGAAACCGTTCGCCGTCGACATCCGACTGGGCAACGACGTGTGCGAGGTTCTCGAACAGCGCCTCGGCGATGTTGGCGCGCTTCTTCCAGGATTTGAACGAACGGTCGGACAGCCGGCCGTTGACCAGCACCTGCGGCACGTGTCGGGCGCCGAGCTCGAGGATGGTCATCGGCCATATCTCGGATTCGGCGATGATAGCCAGGTCCGGCCGCCAGTGATCGAGAAAGCGGCTGACGGCCGGCTTCAGGTCGAGCGGAACATATTGGTGGATGATGCGGTCGCCCAGCCGTTCGTCGGCAACCTGCGCCGAGGTCACTGTTCCCGTCGTCAGCACGATGTTGACACCGTAGTCGAGGATGCTTTGCACCAGCGGCACGACCGCAAGGGTCTCGCCGACGCTTGCCGCATGGATCCAGATCACCGGCCCTTCGGGGCGCGGCCGCCCGGCAACGCCGTAGCGCTCACGGCTGCGGCTGCGGTCTTCCTTGCCCTGCGATGTGCGCCAGGCGACATAGGGACCCATCAGCGGATAGGCGGCTGCACCGGCAAGGCGGTAGGCCGCCAGGAAGGCGCGCGCGCAGCCGACGCTCATGGCCTGCCGTCCACGAGCCGATAGGCCTCGGCGGTTGCGGCATTGAGCGCGGCCGTGACTTCCTGGCGCTTGCGCTCCATTTCGGCCTCGTCGGCATTGGCCGGCACGAAAACCGGCGTTCCGATGACGATCGAGGAGCGGCCGAACGGCAGGTTGATGGTGGTCTTGTCCCAGCTTCTTTCCAGCACCTTGCGGCGGCTGGTGGCGATGGCGGCAGGCATGATCGGCCGGCCGGAAAGGCGTGCCAGCAGAACGATACCAAGCCCCGCGTCGCGCGGCGTGCCGTGGGGAATGTCGGCGATCATGGCGACGTTCTTGCCGGCGACGAGTGACTTTTTCAGGGCGATGAGCGCCTTGGCGCCGCCCTTGTCGAGATGCTTCGTGCTTTCACGCCCGCCGGAGCCGCGCACCGCCTCGATGCCGAATTTTTCGATCATCAGCGCGTTGAGTTCGGCGTCGGCGCTGCGCGAGACCATGGCGACCAGCGGCCGTCCCTTGGGATAATAGGCTGGGGTCAGCAGATGCTGGCCATGCCAGAGCGCGATGATGCCGGGTTCGAATTCGGCGTAGTCGCCGCCTGAAAATTTAGCCGAGCCTTCGACCACCCGGTTGGTCAGGCGCACCAGGCGGACGAACTGGGCGAGCAGGCTGACGATCATGCTCTTGACGATTCGCGACTGCGCCAACGGCTCGCGGATCTTGCGCCAGAATGTCTTCGAACTGCCGCCGCGTCTTCTTCGGACCGCGGCGCCGGTGGGCTGCCCTTTCACCGCTTCATGCTCCATCGCTGTCAACCGGCGGCCTTGCTTTCAGGGTCGAGCAGCCGGTGCAGATGGACGACGAAATAGCGCATATGGGCATTGTCCACGCTGGCTTGCGCCTTGGCCTTCCACGCGGTGTGCGCGGTTTGATAGTCCGGATAAACGCCAACGATGTCGAGCGCGTCGAGATCGCGGAACTCGGTGCCTCCCAGCTTCTTCAGCTCGCCGCCGAACACCAGGTGCAAAAGCTGTTTCTTTCCGTCTTCCGCGGCCATTTCGGTCCTTCACATATTGTGAGTTTGCGACAGGTCTAGCCCAAAGCTGCCGACTTTGGAACCTTCGATCACGCTTCCGTATCGGCAATGACGCCGGCAAGCACGGTCAGCAACTGCCCGCTGCCGGCGACCAGCGCGCCGTGACGGATGATCTCCCCGGCATAAAGCGGCGCGCGGCCATGGCCGTCGAGCACGGCGCCGCCAGCCTCGCGCAAGATGAGATCGGCGGCGGCGATATCCCAGTCATGCGCGTTGGGCTTGACGAAGGTGGCGTCGAGCGTGCCGTTGGCGACCATCGCCAGCCGGTAGGCGAGCGAGGGAATGTGCGCCGCCCGCCGCACCCGGCCCTGCCATTGCGGCGGCATCAGGTCGATCAACTGCTTCAGCCCGCCGATCTCGACCGTCTCGCCCAACTGGCGCACGGCAATCGGCTTGCCGTTGCAGAAAGCTCCATGGCCAGGCAACGCCCAATAGGTTTCGCCCTTGGCCGGACATTCGAGCACACCGGTGAGCGTGCGGCCGTTCTCGACCACGGCGACGCTGACGCACCAGGAGCGCAGACCTTCGAGGAAGCCGCGGGTGCCGTCTATGGGGTCGACGACAAAGGTGCGCCGCGCCAGAAGCCGCGCCGGATCGTCAGTCGTTTCCTCTGATAGCCAGCCATAGTCCGGCCGCGCCGCAAGCAGGGTCTCGCGCAAATAGGCGTCCGCCGCGTGGTCGGCTTCGCTGACCGGCGAGGTGCCGCCTTTCATCCACACTTGCGGGTTCTTGCCGAAATAGCGCATGGCGATCGCGCCCGCCTCGCGGGCGGCGTCGCGCAGCAGATCGAGGTCGTCCGAGGCCCCGGCCGATATGACCGGGTCACGCTCCGGCAAGGGTCATTCCTTCGATCAGCAGCGTCGGTGCGGCGGTGCCGAAATCGCGGTCAAGATCGCTCGCCGGCACCATGTTGAGGAACATCGTCTTCAAATTGGAGGCGATGGTCACCTCGGCCACCGGATAGGCAAGCTCACCATTGTCGATCCAGAAGCCGGATGCGCCACGGCTGTATTCGCCGGTCACCATGTCGACGCCCTGGCCGAACACTTCGGTGACATAAAAGCCGGATTTCAGCGACCTGATCAGGTCTTCCGGCGTCCTGTCGCCCGGCTCGATGGCGAGATTGGTCGAAGACGGCGATACCGACGAGCCGCTGCGCGCGCCGCGTCCGTTGGTGGTCAGCCCCAATTCCCGCGCGGCGGACGTCGACAGGAACCAGTGCTTCAGCACGCCGTTCTCGACCATCAACAGCTTTTCGCCCTCGACGCCTTCGCCGTCGAACGGGCGCGAGGCCTGGCCGCGACGCCGTAGCGGCTCGTCGGTGACGGTGATGGCAGCCGACGCAACCTGCTTGCCCATCATCTCGCGCAAAAAACTCGTCTTGCGCGCCACCGAAGCGCCGTTGATGGCGCCGGCGAGATGACCGGCAATGCCGCGCGCGACGCGCGGATCGAACACCACGTTGACCGGACCGGTCGCCGCCTTGCGGGCGCCGAGGCGGCGCACGGCGCGCTCGCCGGCCTTGCGGCCGATCAATTCCGGTGCGTCCAGATCGGAAAAATGCTGGTTCGAAGAGTATTCGTAGTCGCGCTCCATGCCGGTGCCTTCGCCCGCAATCACGCTGGCCGAACGCGAAAAGCGCGACGCGACATAGTGGCCGACGAAGCCGTTCGACGTGGCAAGCACCAGCCCGCCGAGGCCTGCGCTGGCGCCGCTGCCGGCCGAATTGGTGACGCCCTTGACTGCAAGGGCCGCTTCCTCGGCGGCCAGGGCCGCTTCCTTCAACTGATCGGCCGAAACCTCGGTGGCGTCGAACAGATCGAGGTCGCGCACCTTGCCGACCAGCAAAGCCGGATCGGCGAGACCCTGATAGGGGTCCTCGGGCGAGACTTTGGCCATGGCCACGGCGCGCTCGGCCAATGCCTTGGGGTCCGATGCCGCCGTCGCCGAGACGCTCGCCACCCGGTTGCCGACGAAGACGCGCAGCGAGACATCGTCGCCCTCGGACGCCTCAGTGTTCTCGACCTTGCCCAGCCGCACCGACACGCCGATCGAGCGGCCGCGCACGGCAACCGCGTCGGCGGCGTCGGCGCCGGCCCGCTTGGCAGCCTCGACCAGTGCCGCGACGCGGTCGGTCAATTTCGCTGCCTCTGGTGTATCGGTCATGCGCATGGTCCTGGCTGAAGCCGCGCCGGGCGGTAGCGGCTGTTGCACCATCTATTGTCCCAATGCGGCTTGTGCAATGGCGCACGGGCAATTGTCCCGCTGCGGCATAGCGCCCAAGCGGCCCGCAAAGCCCATCCGCGGCGGCCGCCACAGACGCGCGGCTTGACCGGTTTGTGAGTTTAACCGAGGCCGATTTCCGTCAAGGAGTGGCGACCGGCGTCCAGATCACGTCATCGATCCTCGTCGCGCCCGTTGCCAGCATCACCAGCCGATCGAAGCCAAGCGCCGAGCCGCTGGCTTGCGGCATGATGGCGAGGGCGGCGAGAAAATCCTCATCCAGCGGATAGCGCTCGCCATAGACGCGCTCCTTCTCGTCCATCTCGGCGGCAAAGCGCCGGCGCTGCTCGGCCGGATCGGTCAGTTCGCCGAAAGCATTGGCGAGCTCGACGCCGCAGCAATAGAGCTCGAAGCGCTCGGCCACGCGCTGGTCCTCCGCGCTCGGCCGGGCCAAGGCGGCCTCGGAGATCGGATAGCCATAGAGGATTGTGGCCCGCCCCTGCCCCAGCATCGGTTCGACCTTTTCCACCATCACGCGGCTGAACAAATCGGCCCAGTTGTCATCGTCGGCCGTGCGCAGGCCGGCCTTGACCAGAGCATCATGGAGTGCGGCGCGGTCTGTGCCGCCATCGGCAGAAACGGTGGCAAGAAGATCGATGCCGGCGTAACGCGCAAAAGCTTCCGCCACGCTCACGCGTTCCGGTTCGGCGAACGGATCGGCCTCGCGGCCGCGAAAGCGGAAGGTTTTGGCGCCGGCCCGCTCGGCTGCCAGCTTCAGCAGTTCGGCGCAATCGGCCATCAGGCTGTCATAGGTTTCGCCGACCCGATACCATTCCAGCATGGTGAATTCGGGATGGTGCAAGGGGCCGCGCTCGCGGTTGCGCCAGACGGCGCCCAGGCTGAAGATGCGCCGCTCACCGGCGGCCAGCAGCTTCTTGCAGGCGAACTCCGGCGAGGTGTGGAGATAAAGCGGCCGGCGCGCGCCGTCGGCGCCGATCGCCTCGGTGGCGAAGGCTGAGAGATGCGCCTCGTTGCCGGGCGAAATCTGCAATGCCGCCGTCTCGACCTCGATGAAGTCGCGCTCGCCAAACCAGCCGCGCATGGCGGCAGCTATGGCGTTGCGGGCCATCAGCCGCGGCCGGCGGTCGGCGTGAACATCCGGCGTCCACCAGGGCGAAGCGCCAGTCATGGGTTTGCCGGGCAACGGAATTGCTGACAGGGCTGGCGGTTCGGGCCAAGATGCGCTACGGCGACGGCTCTCGCAGCCGATTTGCGCCGAACGATCGTTTCAGGCCAACGAAGTCTAGGATTGAAAACCGTGGTGAAGGTCATCGCCAGTTCGCTCCGTAAAGGCAATGTCGTCGACAAGGACGGCAAGCTTTACGTGATCCTCTTTGCCGAAAACATCCACCCTGGCAAGGGTACGCCGGTCACCCAGCTCGACATGCGCCGCATCTCCGACGGGGTGAAGGTTTCGGAGCGCTACCGCACCACCGAGCAGGTCGAGCGCGCCTATGTCGAGGAGCGCGAGCACACCTTCCTCTACGCCGACGCCGAGGGGTATCACTTCATGAACCCGGAAAGCTACGATCAGGTCGCGGTGCCGGAAAGCGTGGTCGGCGACATGGCGCCCTACCTGCTCGAAGGCATGGCGGTGCAGATTTCGCAGTTCAACGGCATCGCCATAGCCCTGGTGCTGCCGCAGCGCGCTACTTTCGAAGTGGTCGAGACGGAGCCGACGACCAAAGGCCAGACGGCGTCCTCGTCATACAAGCCGGCCGTGCTTTCCAACGGCGTGCGCACGCTGGTGCCGCCGCACATCGCGCCGGGCACCCGCGTGGTGGTGATGACGGCCGATGGCGCTTATGTGGAGCGGGCGAAGGACTGACGCGCGAGCGCCTCCGTCCTGGTTGATCCGTTGCATTGCCTTCTGCGGCCGCTGGCTCGATAGTCCTGCCGATGTGGCAGACCTTTGTGACCTACTGGCCTCTGATCCTTGTGATCATTCCGATGCTGATGGCCGCCATCGGCATCGTCCACGCAATCATGACCAAGGAAGACGTGCGCGCCGCCACCGGCTGGGTCGGCGTGATGATCTTGTCGCCGTTCCTTGGCGCGATCATCTATGCCATTGCCGGCATCAACCGCATCCGCCGCGCCACCATCAGCGCCATGCGGCCCGTCGCCGGTGAAGCCGAGACAGCCAAACACGACCACGACATTGCGCTCGAAGCACTCATTTCAGCCGAATTCGGCCAGCGCTTTGCCGGCCTGAAGACGCTAGGCGACAGGGTGGCGCGGCGCGCACTGACGTCGGCAAACGCGATCACGATCCTCAGGACCGGCGACGAAGCTTACGCAGCAATGTGCCGGGCGATAGACAGTGCACAGCGCAGCATTCTGCTCGAGACCTACATCTTCGACAATGACGAGATCGGACGACGTTTTGTCGGATCGCTGGCCGGAGCGGTCCGGCGCGGTGTGACGGTTCGCGTGCTGATCGATGCGGTGGGCGTGCGCTATTCCGTGCCCAGCATTCTTGGGACACTCCGGGAAGCCGGCGTCACCGTCGATCTGTTCAACGGCAACATCGTCATGGGCCTGAGACTTCCCTATGCGAATTTGAGGACGCACAGGAAAATCCTGATCGTCGACGGCGCGGTGGCATTCACCGGAGGCATGAACATCCGCAAGGGGTTCTCGGCTGAGTTCGCTGGCACTGCCAGCTCGGCGGATACGCATTTCCAGGTCACGGGGCCGGTCGTGGCCGACCTGTTCGCGGTTGCCGCCGAGGACTGGCGTTTTGCCGGCAACGAGGCCCTCAAGGACGAGGTTTGGCACGTAGAAAAGCCCTCGCCGCCTCCCGGTCAGCCGATCCTGGTGCGCGCGGTGGCGTCGGGGCCGGACGCCAGCATCGAAACCAACCACAAATTGCTGACGGGGGCATTTTCCGTCGCCCGCAAATCGATCCGCATCATGTCGCCCTATTTCCTGCCGGACCGGGAATTTGTCAGCGCGCTGGTCACGGCGGCCCGGCGCGGCGTCGAGATCGACATCGTCGTGCCCGCGGTCAACAATCTCTTTCTGGTCGGCCGCGCCATGACGGCGCAATACGACCAGGTGCTGAAGCACTATTGCCGCGTCTGGCGGCATGAGGGGTCGTTCGACCATTCGAAGCTGTTGTCGGTCGATGGCGTCTGGGCCTATGTCGGCTCCTCCAACCTCGACGCCCGCTCGCTGCGGCTGAATTTCGAAATCGACCTGGAGGTGCTGGATACCGGCTTTGCCGCCGAGATCGAGGGGCGCATCGGAGCGGCAATCGCTTCCGCCAAACCCGTCACACTCGCAACCCTAAGAGCGCGGCCATTTGTCATCCGGGTTTTTGACCGGTTGTTATGGCTGGGATCGCCCTATCTTTAGAATCAGGACAGATTGAACGCAGGCCTATGGATATAAACGGACGCAGCCTTCCTGAAACCGTGCTCCTGTCGATCCGCGGCAGGAAAGCGCGCAAGGCGAACGCGACGCCGCGCAAGCACATTGAAGGGGCCCAGATGGTGGTCGCCTCCTACAACGTCCACAAATGCATCGGCACCGACCGCAGGTTCGACCCCGAACGGACCGCTCGCGTCATCCGCGAGATCGGCCCCGACGTCATCGCGCTGCAGGAGGCCGACAACCGCTTCGGCGATCGCGCCGGGCTGCTCGACCTTGCCCGGATCGAACACGAAACAGGGCTTGTGCCGGTGCCGGTTTCCGGAAGCGGCAAGGGCCATGGCTGGCGCGGCAACGTGCTTTTGTTCAAGCGCGGCACCGTGCGCGACGTCCATCAGATCAAGCTTCCGGGACTGGAGCCCCGCGGCGCGCTGGTTGCCGAGATCGACCTCGACGAAACGCGCACTCTGCGCGTCATCGCCGCGCATCTCGGCCTGTTGCGCCGCTCGCGTTCGGAGCAGGCCCGCGTCGTGCTCGACATCATGAGCAACCAGGATGAAAGGCCGACCCTGCTGCTCGGCGACCTCAACGAATGGCGGCTGGGCAACCGCTCGGCGCTCAAGACGCTGCACGCCACCTTTGGTTTCACGCCGGCGGCGGTGCCGACTTTTCCCTCAGGCCTGCCGGTGCTGGCGCTCGACCGGATCATGGCCAACCGGCACGGCATGGTCTCGTCGGTGGAAGCCCATGACACGCCGCTGTCGCGGGTTGCGTCGGATCATTTGCCGCTGACGGCGTTCGTCAGCCTGTAACTCATCCGTCCCGCAGCCAGACCAGCATCTCACCAGGTTCGCGGTTGTCCCAGGCAAAGTACGGGACAGCGGTGATTTTCGTTTCGCTCACCGCCGGCGGATCGGTGCGATAGAGCCCGGGTTCCCAGTTTTCCTGCGCTTCCTTGCTGGCAAGTGCCGAAAGCGTGACGATGCCGCCGAGCAGGTTCGGCTCGGCATGCGCCTCGATTTTTGCCGTTCGCGGCAGAGCGATCCGATGCAACTGGCCGGCATTGTCGGTCTCCTCGACGCAATAGATCAGCGGACCGCGCGCAAGTGCGACGCGGCCGATGTCCTGACGCACCTCCGGATTGGCGAACAGACGGGCGATCGACATTTCGAGATCGAGTTCGACCCGGTCGCCCTGGCGCCACTCGCGCCGGATCGCGGCATAGCCGTCGCTGGTGATGTCATCCAGATCGACCGCGGCGCCGTTGACCTTGAGCGCCGCCTTGCCGCACCAGGAGGGGACGCGCAGGTGCAAGGTGAACTCGACCGGCGCTTCGGCTTCGATCCGGATCGAGACCGCGCCATCCCAGGGATAATTGCTGGTCTGAATCAGACTGACCGCCCGGTTCGATATGTCGAAGCGCGCGGTGCTGTCGCCGTAGAGATGAACGGCCAGCGCGTCGTCCGACAGGCTGTAGAAATAGCTGCCGATGGAGGCGACCATGCGGCCGATATTGGGCGGGCAACAGGGGCAGCGATGCCATTTCCAGCGATTGTGCCTGCCCCGGCTCTCCAACGGGTTCTCGTAGAAGAACAGCGAGCCGTCGAGCGACAGGCCGGAGATCGAGCCGTTGTAGAGTGCCCGCTCCATCATGTCGGCGTAGCGGGCGTTGGGACCCATGCCGAGCATGCGGCTGGCCCAGAACACGAGGCCGACCGAGGCACAGGTCTCGGCATAGGCGGTTTCGTTGGGCAGGTCGTAGTCGCTGGTAAAACCCTCATTGTGCGCCGATGGCCCGAGGCCGCCGGTGACATAGAGGTTCTTGGTGGTGAGATCGTTCCACAGACGGTCGAGCGCTACCCTGAGCGTGTCGTCGCCATATTCGGTGGCGATGTCGGCCATGCCGGAATAGAGGTACATCGCCCTGACCGCATGGCCGACGACCTTGTCCTGCTCGCGCACCGGCTTGTGCGACTGGTTGTACTCATAAGTCTTGAAATGATAGGCCTTTGGGTCGGCGCCGCGCGCACGCGCCTCCTCGTCGAAATAATGCGGCTGTTGCCCGCGCTGGTCGATGAAATACCTGGCCAGGTCCATGTATTTCTGCTCGCCGGTCGCCCGCGCCAGCTTGACCAGCGCCAGCTCGATCTCCTCATGGCCGCAATAGCCCTTCTTCTTGCCCGGCTCCGGGCCGAAGGTGTCGGCGATATGGTCGACATAGCGGCACATGATATCCAGCAGCTTGCGCTTGCCGGTGGCCTGGTAGTAGGCGACCGCGCCTTCGATCAGATGGCCGGCGCAATAGAGCTCGTGGCAATCGCGCAGATTGGTCCAGCGCTTGCCGGGCTGGATGCGCTGGTACCAGCTGGAGAGATAACCGTCTTCCTGCTGCAGTCTGCCGTAGAGGTCGATGACGGCATCGATCTTCGTCTCGAGCGCCGCGTTCTTGCGCCGGTAGAGCGAATAGGCCGCTGTCTCGATGGTCTTGCCCCAATCGGAGTCCCAGAACATCTGCGTCGTCACCGTCGAGCCGGTGAAGCCGGGGCTGGCAGCCTCGTCGGGCGACGGCGAATGAAACGGAATGACGACGCCCGGCGAGGGCCGGTCCGGGTCGATCTGCTCCAGCATGCGCGCCTCGACGCAGCGCTCGTAGAGGATGTCGGCGGTGCGCGACGCCACGGCATCGACACGGTCGCCCCAGAAGCCGCGGACATCGACCTGCGGCACCGGCAGTGGGCGGAAGGCGAGTTTGCCGGGCTTGGCGGATGGTTGAACGGTCATCGTGTCACTCCGTTGGATAGAGGTCATTTCACGGCGGCTCATTTCACCGCGCCGGCCATCAGGCCGCGGATGTAGAAGCGCTGCAGCAACAGGAAGAGCACCAGGCACGGCACCATCATCACGGTGACGCCCGCCTGCACCGCGCCCCAGTCGATGGCGCCGAAGCGGCCCGACTGAAGCGCCGTCATCATGATCGGCAGCGTGAATTTGGACTGGTCGGTCATCAGCACGAGTGCGGCCAGGAATTCGTTCCAGGCGCCGAGGAAGGCGAACAGCGCGATGGTGACGATGCCCGGCCAGACCAGCGGCAGCATCACCTTGAGCAGCATGGTGACGTTGTTGGCGCCGTCCATGCGCGCGGCCTCCTCGATCTCGCGCGGCACCGCGTCGAAGGCGTTGCGCATCATGAAGATCGAGAACGGCAATTGCAGCGTGACGTAGACCAGGACAAGCCCGGTCAGCGTGTTGTGCAGGCCGACCTTGGTCAGCACCAGGAAGATCGGCGTCAGGATCGACTGGAACGGGATCATGATCGTCGAAAGGATCACGATGAAGAGCACATCCTTCATGGGAAAGCGGAAGCGCGAAAACCCGTAGCCGGCCAGCACGCTGACGATGACCGACAGGATCACCGTCATCGAGGCGACATAGAGGCTGTTTTGCGCCGGCAGCCAGAGGCCGTCGCCAAAGGTGTCGAGCGTGCGATAGTTCTCGACCGAGAAGCCGGTCGTCGGCCACGGCGGCAGCGGCGGCTGGCGCGCCTCCTGCGCCGGCTTGAAGGTCGACAGCACGGCCCAGACGATCGGCGCGATGAACAGCACTGAGGCGATCATGCCGGTCGAATGCTCGGCGATCCTGAGCCAGAGGCGGCTGCTGCGGCTTCTTGCCTGCGCCATCAGTCGATGCCCTCCGGCTTGCGCAGCAGCCACAGCTGAACCAGGCTGAGCGCCACCAGGATGGCCAGCAGGATCATCGACAAAGCTGCGCCATAGCCGAGCTTGAACGAAACGAAGGACTGGTTGAAGATCCAGTAGACGGCGGTCAGCGTCTGGTTGCGCGGGCCGCCGCGCAGGATGATGTAGAACTGGTCGAAGGCGAGGATCGAGCCGGCGATCGACAGGATCAGCGCCAGCGCCAGCGTGCGGCGCATCAGCGGCAGGGTGATGGCGCGAAAGCGCGCGAACGGCCCTGCCCCGTCGATCATCGCGGCTTCCTGCAGATCGGTCGGGATCGACTGCAGGCCGGTCATCAGGATGATCATGGTGAAGCCCGCCACCTTCCAGACGACCATGGCGATGATCGACCAGAAGGCCGGCTGGAACGTCGCCAGGAGGTTGAACTTTTTCGCCGTCAGGCCGAAATCGTAGGCGGCCGGGCTGAACAGGCCGGAATCGACGTTGAGCAGCCACGACCACAGCAGGCTGGCCGAGGCGAAACCGACGACCGCCGGCATGAAGAAGGATGTCCGGTAAAAACCGGTCAGCCGCCTGGGCTTTTCGATGAACAGCGCCAGCGGAAAGGCGACGGCGAAGATCACGATGGTGACGATCACGGTGTAGTAGGCGGTGAAGCTCAGCGCGTTCCAAAAACGGTTGTCGCGCAGGATCGCCCGGTAATTGTCGAAGCCGATGTAAAAATGCTCGCCCATCAGCGGCCAGTTGTGCAGCGACATCCAGGCCGTCATGCCGAGCGGAATCATGAAGAACACGACCACCAGCGCCACGGCCGGCGCGACATAGAGCAGGCCGATCCACTGCCGGCGGCCGGCGCCGACCAGTTTTCTGGCGCGTGGCGGGGTGGTGGTGATGGCGGTCATTTACCCTCCCCCTTGTGGGGAGGGTCGCTGCGCAGCAGCGGGGTGGGGGTGCGGGGCCGGCCTCCCACCCGGACCTGCGGTCCGACCTCCCCGCAAGGGAGAGGTAGGGCGTCGGTGCGATGATTGAGAATGCCAGAGGTCATGCTGCTCTTCCGTTGGATCTCGTAGGGCGGTGGGACACACCTCCCCCACCCCGCTGCTTCGCAGCGACCCTCCCCACAAGGGGGAGGGTAAGGAGCGCCGGCCGCCCGTCCAGGGAGACGGACCGGGCGGCCGGATCAGGACCCGCGACGGCAAGGGCGTTGCACCGCCCTCGCCGCCGGCCAGTCCTTATTTCTGCGCCTGGTCGATGATCGACTGCATGGTCTCTTGTGCATTGGCGATGGCGCCATCGACGTCGTCGCCGAAGACGACCTCGTTGATCATCTGCGTCCACGGGCCGTTGGCCGAGTTGATCAGGTCGTTGAACACCACGGAATAGGGTGTGCGGCCCTTGGCCATGGCTTCGGCGGCGATCTGGTAGCGCGGATCGAGATCTTTCAGCGCCTCCTTGGCGATGTCGCCGCGCACCGGCAGGCTGCCGTATTTGGCCAGGATGGTCTGGCCTTCGAGCGAATAGGCGAAGTCGAGAAACTCCTTCACCACGGCGAGCTTCTTGGTGCCCTTGGTGACGACGAAATTGTCGCCGCCGGCAAACGAAGACCAGCCGCTGTCCTTGCCCGGCAGGAAGGTGACGCCATAATCGATATCCGGATACTGCGTGTTGAGCGCGCCGATGGCGAAGGCGCCGGACGGTGAAATGCCGATATTGCCGGTGGCGAAGGCGGCAAAGAAGTTGGCGCCGGTGTCGGTCTGCGCGCCGGCCGGCACCAGATCCTTCTTGACCATCGAGCGGTAGAGGTCGATGGCGCCGCGCAGCTGCGGGCTGTCCAGCGTCGCCTTCGAGCCGTCCTCGGAGAGGATGTCGCCGCCCGAGGCCCACACCAGCGGCGTGAAGGTGAAGATATTGCAGCCGCCGCAATTGCCGGAGAAATAAAAGCCCTTGATGTCGCCGCCAAGCGCATTGACCTTCTCGGCATCGGCCTCGATCTCGGCCCAGTTGGCCGGCCCCTTGTCGGGATCGAGACCCGCCTGCTTGAACAATTTCTTGTTCCAGATCAGCACCGAGGCATCGGCCGAGAACGGCAGCCCGTAAATGTGGTCCTTGTAGGTGCCGGTCTTGACATGCGCCGGCGACAGGCTGGCGAAATAAGGCAGCGATTTCGCCCAATCGGTGATGTCCTCGAGCTGGCCGGCGGCGGCAAAGGACGGCGTGTAGATCAAGTCGAGCGACAGCGCGTCGGGCGCCGTGCCGCCGGCGGCGGCGGCGCCATATTTCGGGATGATCTCGGCATTGGGAATGATGTCCAGCTTGACCTGGTTCTCATGGCCCTTGTTGAAGGCGTCGACGATGCGCGGCATGAAGTTCGAGCCGTCGGCGCGAACCCAGATGTTGGCGGTGTCGGCGGCCATTGCAGGCAAGGCAATGATGCTCGCGGCGAGCGCGAACCCGGTAATCACGGTCTTCATGGTTTTCCTCCTCATGGTTTTCTTCTCCTCCCTGTTGCGGCGCAGATCGCGCCGCGCGTTCTCCTAGCCGCCCAATGGACGGCCGCATGACTGACGCACCACCAGCCGGCACGGCAGTTTTCGAATGCCCGGCGCGGCGGGTTGGCCGCCGACGAGCGAAAGCAGTGTGAGGCCGGCCTCGCGGCCGAGCGCTGCCAGGTTCATGTCGACCGAGGACAGCGGCGGGCGGGTCGCCTCGGCCACGATCTCCCAATTGTCGAAGCCGATGACGCCGACATCATCAGGCACGCCTAAGCCGCGCTCGCGCAGCGCATCGATGACGCCGCGCGCGATCTGGTCGTTGCCGCAGAACACCGCATCGGGTTTCTCTCCCTTCTTGTTGAAGAGCGTTGGGCCGTCGAACAGCTTTCCGACGGCGTCGTGCCCCCAGGCTTCCGACCACGAGCCGAGCAAGGGCTCTGTCACCGGCAGGCCGTGCTCGGCCAGCACATCGCGAAAAGCCTGTGCCCGCTCATTCACCACGGCAAAACTGGCGGGACCGCTGACATGGGCGATGCGGCGCCGCCCGAGGCGGCAAAAATGCTCGACCGCCAGCCGCGCTCCGCCGGCATCGTCGGAGACGAAGGCGACGGCATCGGGATCGGGCTGGCTGAAGGCGTAGATCACGGGCACGCCGAGATTGGCGAGGTCGACCGGCAAATGGCGGTCGATGCGCTTGCCGCTGGCGATGATGCCGTCGATGCGCTTGTCCAGCATCGCCTCGACATGCAGCTGCGCCAGCCGCGGATCGTCCTCGACATTGCACATGAACACCGACACGCCGGCATCGACCAGCGCGTCGGAAATGCCCGACATGACGGGCAGCGAAAAGCGGCCATAGGTGTCGTTGGTCAACAGGCCGACGGTGAAGGAGCGCCGCCGCAGCAGGCTCTGCGCCAGGCTGTTGGGGCGAAAGCCGAGCCGCTGCGCCGTCTCGCGAATGCGCTGGCGCGTCTCGGCCGTCATCCGTCCCTGCCCGTTCAGCGCCTTCGAGGCCGTGGCGACACTGACGCCAGCCATCGTCGCGACTTCACGCAGGGTGACGGGGGTCTTGGCGGGTGGTGGCGTGTCGGTGGCCATGGTTCGGGTGTCAGTCCTCGGTTTTGGGAAAAGGTTTTCTCTTACTGGTCCGTTGCGTGGCGATATAGATGGGTGGCGGATGCTGCGGGATTTGGGAAAACGTTTTCTCAGGGGGAGACTAGGTTGAGAATTTGGGGATGGCAAGGGGATAGAAGGATGTGGCTGGCCGGGGCGGCCCTGCCCTGTTGATAAATACGCCGTGGCGACGCCCGGAGCGCCAATACTCTTGACGTGGTCCCCTACCTCTTCCAACTCTTGATAGACTTCGCCCGGCGAGAAGGCGGAGAATTGGCAATCACGGGTAAAGTTTGATGAAGACTATTTCCTCCCGCGACCATTACATGATTGTGGTGCTAGACGCGCTCAGGGCTCTCGGCGGACGCGCACTGTCGAACGACGTTTATGCGTGGCTACAGGAAAACGGCCATGCACGCGAAGACGACCTCAAGATTATTCAATCAGACGGTGGAACTCGCTTCCGGAAGGAGGTGCGATTTGCGCGGAAAGAACTTTACGATGCCGGTTTAGTGACGATGGAAGGATATGGCGATTGGGGCCTATCAGATGTTGGAGCTAGCACGTTCCTGACACCGGCAGGTGCTCGCGCCATTGCCGGGATGCGAAACAACTCGTCCGAAATTTCGCTTGCCCAGCCAAATTCCGGATCAGTTATCAATCCGCGTCCTACGACCGGTCCCATACCGACTGCCTGGACAGCAACAGTAAGCCGCAGGATAGACGGGGTCGCCTGGACATACGTTTCGCGCTTCGGCGAGACCAACTTGTGGAAAATTGGACAAGCCGATGACATCCGTGCCCGCATCGACGAGATCAATCGGCATCTGCCAGTTGAGATTTATCCGGAAAAGTGGGGGGCTTTTAGATCACATCCATGGTCTGACACCCGATCAGCTTACGTCATGGAGCAGGTAATTCTAAATTCTCTCGGGGCGCACCGCAGCCAAGGAGAACGAGTGATGTGCCGCGAGGACCAAATCCGCGCCGCGTGGGATCAATCGGTGCTACGATTGAGTTAAGTCGCGTCTGCGAGGCGTTCAGACCCGCAGCGTTATTCTACCATCGATTGCTCTGATCAATTGGACATGGGCGCCGTCAGGAACATCGAGCCGTCCCGTATCTTTCACCACCCATGCCCAGCGCTCATCTCTGATCACTTTCCACAGACTGGTGACTCCACTGACACCTTCCATTTGGATTTGACCATCAGGCAAACCTATATTGGTGGCAAACCGGATCATAGCATCCTGTGAAGAATATGTTCCGAAACCGAGGCTTTCCTTAATAGCAGCGAGCGACCCAGCGACCTCAAAGGCCTCGCGCCCAGTCGGACCCGCAAAACGGGTTACGACGACCAACTGGCCCTGAAGTGCCCGGATTGCGTGTTCCCAGTCAACACGCGATCGATTGGCGACGACCACCACCGCACGCGGTACGCGGCTGATGAGTGTTGCTGCGTCGCCAAGATCGATACCAAGCTCGCGCGATAGAATCATGGCACATTCGCTTTGCGGCTCGCCATACCGAAACGCTCTCACCTGGGGTAGAACGTGGCCCTCCAATGAGTGCGACACTAGTTCAACCTCTACCACAAACCAATGCGATCGATCTCGCGCAATCATAGCGAGGTCAGGCTTGCGTTGTTCTCCCTCGTAGAGGAACCGACCGCCGAAAACGACGCACTGATACTGCGGATACATGCAACCAAAGGCTCGCAGCGTGATGGCTTCGAATTCAGCCTCCCCCGGAAGATCGGGATCACACATTGTGAATATGTGATCCGGCTGACATGGCGAAACCATAACCTTTCTCATGCGTGACTCCACAAGACATTGGCGACGCCTTCAAGTTCGGCCTCTTCCGCCTTCAGTCTTTCAATTTCGGGGGTGGTAGCTACCAGCGTGTAAACTATTGCTCCATCCTTGCCTTGCGCCGGACGCAGCACCCGGCCCAACCGCTGGATGCGCTGTCGCCGCGTAGCCGTGCTCGCCGCGATGATGCCGACCTGTGTCTCTGGTACATTGAAGCCCTCGTCTAGCGCACGACAGGTCACTAGAACCGACAACTTCCCTTTTCGAAAATCGGCCAAGGTTTCAGCGCGAAGCCGCACAGGGAGGCCGGAATGATAGAGACCGGCATTTATTCCAGCAGCTACTAGGACCTCGTGGATAACGGAACAGGCTTCGACATCCTCATGAAATACAAGAATCCTCTCGCCGCGGTGGGTACTAACCAGCCGCAACGCTATCTCCACCCGCATAGGACTTAGATTGAGAACTCGCGATCGTCGCAAGTAGAGGCTGACTGCCTCTTGGGAGTCCGCTCCGTTCTGCTCGATCGTTCGCGCGATCATGCGTGTCAGCTTGCCGTAGGAAATGGCGCGATCTTCCTCGAGATCAAACACTACATTTCGTAGCGAAAAAGGGACAATCACTTCATCACGCAAAGCGTCGGCGTAGGTATATTGATAGATCACCTCTCCCAAGGATGGGATGAGACGCTCCTTCAAACCATCATCGTATGGCCTCTCGGGTGTTGCGGAAAGGCCAAGCTTAAGGTCTGCTGGAAGATCGAGCACCGCACTGAATTTTGAGCTCGCTGCCTTGTGGCACTCGTCGACGATGATCATTGCTTGGGCACCAGGCCATTTGGGCTGGAGTTTTGAGACCGTATTCAACACGCCGATATTGATTGTGCCCCGCACAACCTTTGCGCGACCGGAGATAATGTTCACGTCGTCAAGCCGAAGACCGAAAAAACTGGTGACCTCCTCCCACCACTGGTCGAGCAAAGCCACGGTCGGCACGACAATTAGCGTGGTTTCTGGTGCAGCCTCTTTTATGCAGGCCAGCGCAAATATCGTCTTGCCGCCACCCGTAACGGCACCGACGATGCCGCGGCAATGATTAGCTTGCCAGGCCCCAATCGCTTCACGTTGCCAGCGCCTCAGGCCTGAGATAGCCATAATGGCTTATCCCGCATTCGCCGCGCCCGCGACAGTAGCCTTGATATCCTCGCGTTCCAGCGTACTCGCGGCATTGCTAATCCGCAGTTCCTGAACCCGCAGAAGTGAGTCCTTCACCCGCCGCACGCTGTCAGGATTTACTGATGATTGCTGCCTGTGAACTCTGTATTCAGCGATCGCATCATAGACATATTGCCGAATGCACTCGTCGATGGCTTCAGAGGTTTCCAGAGATTCATAATAAGGATGCAGCCTGTTGATCACGATGTTGATGGAGTCAGGTTCAGCGGCCGCTACGATCGCGACATATGGATCGTGCTCACTTCGCTCTTGAAGAGCGACGCTGATGTTTATCTGGTTTCCAACCTTGAACCTAGCGAGGTAGTCCTCTTGGGTCAGGGCCAATACTTGGCGTTGATTGTTTGCTAGGATGGCCTCCAAGGGTGGCAGGACAGTGTTGTTCACCGCATCGCTCATTTCAGCGCTCGCGAACTCCTGGCCCATGTTACGCACTAGATCGCGGATTTTCTCGCGCGACCACAGCTGCGCTCGCTCGCCACGGCGGCGAGTCGCATAGGCGCGGTAGTCGCGTGTGATACCGGCTAGCTTGGTTTCCAGTTCCTCCTCTTCATCACCTTGAAAAAGAATGGCATCTTTGGTGTGAGAGACCTCGAAACCATCAAGATTCAGCACCCCGGTAAGCCGCTGCGCAACAAGGTTGTTTGCACCTTCATCATCCACACCACCGAAGATGGCACGAGGTTTCCACGCATTTGGAAAGCCTTGAATTTGGCGACCATTTTGGAACAAGGAAAAGCCGCCGAATTTGCGCCCGCCTTTGCGTAGCACGCCCACCCAGCCGGTGACTGGTTTGCCGCCCACTTCAAGGCCTTGCATTTCGAGCTTCATCGGGACGCCGTTGGCATCCGTGTCGAACGATGCTACGTCCGGCGGTGAAATTTCTTCGCCACCGTAAAGCAACTTTAGCTGCCCGGACAGGATATCATTGCGATACATCGAGCCTAGATAAGCTCTGATGTTCTCCTCCGTCCGCTTCTGAATATTTCGGTTGAGTTCTGATATCTCGATAGTGGTGAAGTGGCGGTCCGTCGAAGTCTCCTCCATCGAAAGAGGCACCTTCGCCCCGCGATGCGCAATCGCCTCGACATCTACGTCAGCTGTCCATTCCTCACCGCTGCCCCACTCACTCGTGATGACGCGCCAATGCTTGCCAATCCAGCACGCAGCGGTTTTCATCCCCATCCCATATTTGGAGCGGCCTTTGCTGTCAGATGTCGGATGAGCGACTCGAAGCCCCTCTATCAGGTCATCGCGTGTCATGCCGATAGAGTTGTCGGTAATCGTGATGCGCCGTTCGAGTTTGTTGTACACAATATCTACAACGAGGGGTGTTCCCTCCTCGCGCAAAACGTCGTCAATTATCCCTTCATAGTTCTGGCGCGATTGCGTCGAGTTATCGATAAATTCGGCCAGCGCATGCCACATCGTATAACTGAGGCGGCTATAAGCGCTGAGTGCTTGCGGGCCAATGGATAGCTCAGCTTCCAGAGATGTCGTCATTCGCCTTTTCCCCATCACGATCGGGCAGTTGCCCTTCTCGCGTCTCGATCAAAAAACGCCCTTTTGCTCCCTCAGCGTAAGGAAGGTGCGCTTCAACGCCCAGCCAAGATCGCTTGAGTTCCTCTGCAACAGCCCCCGTCGTGTTCGACCCAGCGAAAGGATCCATCACCAGATCGCCTTCATCTGTAAGTAGCTGGATAAAGAATCCAGCCAGACCGGGTTGCATCCGCGCGGGGTGTGCTTCCAGCTTATGCTCTTCGCAGTACTTGCGATAGGCGGCATCCCAGCCCGTGTTGCTGAATCGCAGAAGCGACTCTGGGATTAACCGAGTATCGACAAGATCAACTACGTTCGCGGGTATTGCACCGCCGTGGTCTGTAAGAAAACCTGTTGGGGAGATATCATGGCCCGAAGGACGCTTGCCCGAATTGTAGCTTTTTCGGGCGAGCAGGCGCTTCATATCTTTACTGTAGGGCGTCAATACTCGTCGATTGTCCGCCTTCGGCCGAGGGGATTTCGACATCCACCAAACATGGGTGTACGAGTCTTTCAGACGCCAGCGATTCACCGTCACCCAGGCTGCGGGACTGGGGAGACGTGCCGGATTGTGGCAGATAATCTGCTGGCAGAGATGGAGCCCGGCTGTTTTCTTGAAGGCGAGCAGTGCCTCCAGCGGCAGGGTAGACATGACAGGCTCGCCAAGCTCCCAGGCATTTCCAATCTCAATGACGATTGAGCCGTCCTTGGAAAGGAGCGCTGCGAGGTTTGGGGCTAACGATTTTAGCCAGTTCAAATATTCCTTGCCCGTCTCGTTGCCATATTTTTTTTGCGTCAATAAAGGAAATGGAGGGGACGTAACTATCAAATTGACTTTGCCCTTCAAGGCCTTTCCTTCCGGACTCTTCAGGAAATCCTCGATTCGGCTGTTAACCAGCTTGCCGCGATCAGTCTCATAGACCGGCGTCACCGTGCCGGTAACTTCCGACTTCCGGCGTCGCATGCTTGTTGCCATGGTCAAGCCGCATATCCATCAGGTGCGGCTCTTTCCCCGCCTATAGTGGCGAGATCCCGTTCTCTCTCGGCTACTTCCCTTGATTGCAATGTACGATTCATATTACGCCTATAGTTCTAGCTAATATTCAGGAATTGAGAAGTGTGCGGCCCGAGCGATACGGTCAGTAATCGCACGCTCCCTGTCTAAGAAGATCGGGTAACGGTCATGCCTGCCGACTAAAATCGGGGCGAAATGCCGATGCGGCATAAGCGGTCGTTGAATGTCGCATTTGACCGTCCACCTCCCGTCCCTCCCTTGGGCCATCCTTAAGGCGTGCAAAAGTTACGTCAAGCGCAATGGCGGCAGTACTGGCCATCAAATGGTCGGCAAGACGCCCCGCCCAGACACACTCCAGAAACAAAATTCAACAGTTCGGAAAAACCGGCGAAAAGATCGGGTGGCATAAGCTTCCCAGTCGGGATTCCGGGTTCTTCCTTTTTTGGAAGCCGTCCACCAACAAAATCGCGGCGGCGGCGCAGCGCCTGCTCCAGCGGCGGCATGAACAGCCGGGCGATGCCAAGGTAGAATCTGCCATTCACCAAGCTCGGCTACATGATCCAAACAGTCCTTCGGTCAGATGCGATGGCGGAGCGCGTCGATGATCACCGCCATTGCAGGGGAGAGCTGCCGCCTGCTTGGATAGTAGAGGTGATAGCCGGCAAATGGCGGGCTCCAGTCGTCAAGCACGAGCCTGAGGCGTCCCTCGGCGATGTGGTGGCTGACGAGGTTTTCCGGGACATAGGCGATCCCGAAGCCGCTTGTCGCAGCCTCGATCATGGGAAGGGACGAATTGAAGGTGAGTTGGCCTTCCACCCGCACACGAAGGTCGCGGCCATCCCTGGCGAATTCCCAGGCATACAATCCGCCGAACGTCGCCTGCCGCATATTGATGCAGTCTTGGTCGACCAGGTCCTGAGGCGCGGTCGGAACCGGATGGCGGGAAAAATAGTCCGGCGACGCCACGGCCACGAGCCTCCAATCCGGCCCGATGCGCACTGCGATCATATCCCTGTCGATGCTCTCGCCAAGCCGCACGCCTGCGTCGAAGCGCTCCTCCACAATGTTCTTCATGCCGTTGTCGCTGTAGAGCTCCACGCGCACGTCGGGATTGTCGTTGAGCAAGGGCTGGAGCTTCGGCCAGACGGTCGTCTGGAGCGCATGGTCGGACAGGGTGATGCGGACCGTTCCGGAGGGCTTGTCGCGGAAGGCCACCAGGCTTGCGAGGTCGGATTCGATTTCCTCGAAGCGGGGAACAAGAGATTGGAAAAGTCGCTCGCCGGCCTCGGTCGGAGAGACGCTCCGCGTCGTACGCGTCAGCAGGCGGACGCCAAGACGAGCTTCAAGCTCCTTGATTGTCGAACTCAGGGTCGACTGCGAGGTTCCGAGCTTTGCCGCCGCCCTGGTGAAACTGCGCTCCCGGGCGACCGCCACGAACCAGAGCAGATCCTTCATGCCATCGCGCTGCATAGGGCACCTCCCGTCGGACATTCATATCATGAGCAGATCAGTCCATGCGGATTACTTAGTCTACTTAAATGGGTTCCCCTGCAATATCTTCTGGCAGCGACTGAGATTTGCGGCTGATCCGTCCGGTCGCTTTGCCAGGATGCGAACCATGGAAACCACGTACGACACAAGGCTTGTTGAAAACCGCGCCGCATGGGGCGCGGTGTTGTCGATGGCGCTGTGTGTTTTCGTGCTCATCGCGTCGGAATTCATGCCGGTCAGCCTGCTGTCGCCGCTAGCGGCCGATCTCGGCATCACCGAGGGCCGCGCGGGACAGGCGATCTCGATTTCGGGCGCTTTCGCCGTCGTGACCAGCCTGCTGGTCGCCGGCCTCACGCGCCACATCGACCGCCGACTGGTCGTGACCGGCTTCACCCTCCTCCTCATCGTGTCCGGTCTGGCTGTTACCTTCGCGCCTAACTACGCGTTGTTCATGGTCGGCCGGGCGCTGCTCGGCATCGCGATCGGCGGGTTCTGGTCGATGTCGACCGCGATCGTCATGCGCCTCGTGCCGCAAGACATGGTTCCGAAGGGTCTCGCCATGCTGAACGCCGGCAATGCCATTGCGGCCACCATCGCCGCGCCGCTGGGCAGTTTTCTTGGCGCCTATGTCGGCTGGCGCGGCGCTTTCTTCCTCGTCGTGCCGTTTGGGCTCCTGGCGCTGGCCTGGCAGTGGACAAGCCTGCCGGCGCTGCCGCCGCGCCGGCGGAAGCGTGCCGGCAATCCGCTGACGCTGTTCGGCCGTCTTCCCGTCGCCACCGGCATGGCGTCGATCATGATGCTGTTCATGGGCCAGTTCGCGCTCTTCACCTATCTGCGGCCCTTCCTCGAGAACGTCACGCGGCTCGACATCGCCGCCCTCTCGGCGGTCCTGCTGGCGATGGGGCTGGCCGGGGTGCTCGGAACATGGTGCGTCGGCCGGCTTTTGCGCACGCGTCTGTTCAGCATCCTCACCGTCATCCCGCTGGTCATGGCTGCGCTGGCCGCCGCGCTCATCGCCTTCGGTGCACTCCCGGGTCCCACAGCGCTGCTGCTTGTTGCCTGGGGCTTCTTCGGCATGGCCGCGCCGGTCGGTTGGGGCACGTGGCTCAGCCGAACATTGCCGAACGACGCGGAGGCCGGCGGCGGGTTGCAGGTAGCCGTCATCCAGCTCGCCATCACCGGCGGCGCCGCGATCGGCGGCACGCTCTTCGATACGGTCGGCTGGTGGGGACCGTTCACTCTGGGCGCGCTGCTGCTCTGCGGATCGGCGCTCGCCGCCCTTGCCGCAGCGCATATGGCCCGGAGGTCTCTGCCATGACAATCGAACGTGCGCCGCTCAGCCGCCGGACATTGCTCGGCGTCGCGCTCGCGGTGGCGGCCCTGCCTCGCACAGCCGCCGGCCAGGAAAGCCAATCTCCCGTCAGCCAGGAGCCCACCGACATGAAGATCAGGATGGTTTTCAACGGCCGCACCATGACCGCCACGCTCTACGACAATCCGTCGGCGCGCGACTTCTTCTCCATGCTGCCGCTCGACCTCGAGATCGAGGACTACGCCCATAACGAGAAGATCGCCTATCTGCCGCGCAAGCTGACCGAGGAGGGAAGCGGTCCGTTCGCCGACGAGCAGCCCTATTACCTGTGCTATTTCATGCCCTGGGGCAACCTGGCCATGTTCTACGCCGACTACCGCCATCCCGGGCTGATCAGGCTTGGCCGCTTCGACGAGGGCGAGCAGGCCCTGCACATTCGCGGCAAATTCCCGCTTCGCATCGAACGCATTTGAGGACGCAAAGGAGATCACCATGGACATTCTTCGCGCCGGCACCAGGCCTTCCGGCAAGGGACCACCTGACTGGTTCACCGGAACGGTGCGGATCGATCCGCTGTTCAATCCCTTCGACGCCGAGCGGGTTCAAGGCGCACAGGTGACCTTCGAGCCCGGCGCCCGCACGGCCTGGCACACGCATCCGCTCGGCCAGACGCTGATCGTCGTCTCCGGCCTGGGCCGCGTGCAGCGCCAGGGTGGCCCGGTCGAGGAAATCCGTCCGGGCGACGTCGTCTGGTTCGCGCCCGGCGAAAAGCACTGGCACGGCGCGTCGCCTCAGACCGCCATGACCCACATCGCCCTCCAGGAGGTCAAGGACGGCAAGGTCGTGGACTGGCTGGAACATGTCAGCGACGCCGACTACGGCGCCTGATCTTCTCCCCTGGAAAGGAACCAACATGCTTGCAACCGTTCTTCACAAACCGGGCGACATACGCTGCGAGGAAATCGCCGATCCGAAAATCATGCGGCCGACGGACGCCATCATCAAGCTGTCGGCAAGCTGCATCTGCGGCTCGGACCTGTGGCCCTATCGCGGGCTGCAGCCGGTCGCCGGGCCGATGCATATGGGCCACGAATATTGCGGCATCGTCGTCGAGGTCGGCGCAGAGGTGCGCACGGTCCGCCCCGGCCAGTTCGTCGTCGGGTCATTCTGCCTCTCGGACAACACCTGCCCGCATTGCCGCTTCGGCTTCCAGTCGTCTTGCGTGCAGCGCGAGTTCATGTCGGGCGCGCAGGCGCCTTACGCTCGCGTACCCTTGGCCGATGGCACACTGGTCGCCACCGCCGAGGTGCCGCCGGCCGACCTCATCCCTGACCTGCTGGCTGTGTCCGATGTGCTCGGCACCGGCTGGTATGCGGCCGACGCAGCCGAGGTCCGCGAAGGATCGACGGTGGTCGTGGTCGGCGATGGTGCGGTCGGCCTGATGGGCGTGCTTGCGGCCAAGGAGATGGGCGCCGAGCGCATCATCGCCATGAGCCGGCACGCCAGCCGCCAAAAGCTCGCCCGCGAGTTCGGCGCCACCGAAATCGTCGCCGAGCGCGGCGAGGAAGGCGTGGCCCGCATCAAGGAACTCACCAAGGGCGTCGGCGCGGACTCCGTGCTGGAATGCGTCGGCACGGGAGAATCCTTCGACCAGGCGCTGGCCTGCTCCCGCCCAGGCGGCACCATCGGCTATGTCGGCGTGCCGCATGGCGTGAACTTCGACGGCCAAAAACTATTCTTCGGCCAGAAACGCATGCTGGGCGGCCCGGCGCCGGTGCGCCGCTTCCTGCCCGACCTGATGGACCGTGTGCTGCAAGGTCGGATCAAGCCCGGCAAGGTCTTCGACCTCAAGCTGCCGTTGGCCGAGGTCGCTGAAGGCTATCGCGCCATGGACGAGCGTCGCGCCATCAAGGTCATGCTTTCGGTGTGAGCAAAGATCGGGCGGACGGCCTGTGCGCTCCCACAACTCAGAAAAGGAACAACGACATATGACTATGAGATTGAAGATTGCCGCCCTTGCGCTTGCGCTTTCGGTCGCCACGCCGGCTTTCTCGCAAGAGTCCGCGATCATCGGCGCATGGCGCATGATTTCGCTCGAGGCCGGCGCCGAGGGAAACCTCAAGCCCGTGTCCTATTCCGGCCAGGTCATCTTCACCGGGGCCGGCACCCTCGCTGTGCAGGCGCAGAACCCCGACCCCAAGGCGCCGGACACGCCTTACACGGCGAATGGCTACGAAGCCTATTACGGGCCGGTCGCCATCAACGACCAGGACAAGACCTTCGTCATCACCATCGAGTCCTCCCTGGTCCGTAACCTTGTCGGCAAGAGCATGAAACGCAAATTCGAGGTCTCGGACAACAAACTGGTCCTCACGCCGGACAACCCGGCCGAAGGCTGGCGCGTAACCTACGAACGCTACTGATCCGAACAGTTGGGTTACCGATGGCCAAAATGGCGCGGATGTCAGACCGAAATGGCGTCATGGCGGAGCTGGTACCGATCATGGCGGCCGTCTTCGCCGGCTTCCTGCTGATCGGCCTGGCGCTACCCGTCCTGCCGCTGCATCTTCACCAGCAGCTTGGCTTCGGCCCCTTCGCAGTGGGACTGGTGACGGGCAGCCAGTTCGTCGCCTCGATGCTGTCGCGCATCGGGGCTGGCAACTATGCAGATGGGCGCGGGGGCAAGCGGGCCGTCGTCCTCGGCCTCATTGCCGCTGCCCTGGCCGGGTCATTTTACCTCGGCTCACTGGCATTGCTCGACCGGCCGGTAGCGTCCGCATCGGCGCTGTTCGCCGGACGGGCGGTACTGGGCGCGTCCGAGAGCTTCATCATCACCGGCGGCGTCGCGTGGGGCCTCTCCGTTGCGGGCGGACAGAACTCCGGAAAAGTCATAGCCTGGGTGGGCACGGCGATGTTTGCGGCGCTCGCGCTGGGGGCGCCAGTCGGATCTGCGCTTTATGCAGCGAGCGGTTTCACCGCGATCGCGCTCGCGACGATCCTCCTGCCGCTGGCGACGCTGCTTGCCATCCTGCCGATGCGCGGCACCGGCGCCGCCGCGGGCAGCGTGCCGCAGTCATGGAGGAGCGTGGCGAAAGCGGTCTGGCTTCCTGGCGTCGGAGCTGCTTTCAGCAGCCTCGGCTATGGTGCTATTCTGGGCTTCGGCGCCCTGCTCTTCGCCGAGCGGGGCTGGCAGCCGGTATGGCTTCCTTTCACGGCCTATGCTGCGTCTCTGATTGTGGCAAGGCTGTGCTTCGGCCACCTGCCCGACAGGCTTGGAGGCGCACGCGTCGCCGTGATCTTCGTCGCGGTCGAGGCGGCAGGGCTGATGCTGATCTGGCTTGCGACCGGGCCTGTTGTCGCCGCAATCGGAGCGGGTCTGACTGGCCTCGGCTACTCGCTGGTCTATCCCGGCCTCGGCGCCGAGGCCGTAAGCCATCTTCCGTCGCGCAGCCGCGGCCTGGCCATGGGACTCTACACCGTCTTCCTCGACGTGGCGCTCGGCTTCGGCAGTCCGGCGCTCGGCCTGGTCGCCGCGTCGACGGGGCTGCAATTCGTCTTCTTCGCCGTCGCGGCGGCGACGCTTCCGGCGTTGGGCATCGCTCTGCTGCTGGGTCGCCGTAGCGCTCCATTATAGACAGCTCGCCGACGCCGTCCGCATGAGGTTCGCTCATAGTCTCTTTCCGGGTCGCCACTGAGGCTGAACCCCTGCCCCGCAAGGGTCAACGAGGCCCGGCAAATCCCCGCCCAGACACACTCCAGAAACAAAATTCAACAGTTCGGAAAAACCGGCGAAAAGATCGGGTGGCATAAGCTTCCCCGTCGGGATTCCGGGCACTTCCTTTTTGGAAGCCCTCCACCAACAAAATCGCAGCGGCGGCGCAGTGCCTGCTCCAGCGGCGGCATGAACAGCCGGGCAATGCCCGGCGAGGACGAGAAAGTATGGACATGGACTACGATATCGCCGAACTGGACAGCGACGCGGCAACACCGATCGGCGGCCTGCCAGGCATCGATGCGCTGGCACGGATCGCTCGCGGCCCGGCAAGGAACGGCCAGGTCCTGACGGGCGCCGACTTTGCCCGGCAGCCGGGTGAGCGGCTCGATACGGTGTTCGAGCAGCTCGCCGTAACGTTTGCCGCACTGCCGGCGGTGATCTCCGAAGGGCGCGTGTGGACCTATCAGGAGCTGAACAGCCGCGCCAACCAGTTCGCCCGCATGCTGATCAAGCACGGCGTGCGGCCGGGCCACCGGGTCGGGCTCATTCTCGACCGGTCGGCGGAGACCTATGTCGCCTTGCTGGCGGTGATGAAGGCGGGCGCTGCCTTCGTGCCGCTGGCCACCGCTTTTCCGCAGGAGCGGATGGCGCTCATCATCGAAGACGCCAGCGTCAGCATGATCATCACCATCGCCGCCTATGCGTCGCGCGCCGGTCAACTGCCCGTTCCGCATGTGCTGATCGACAGCGCCGCCGCCGAGATTTCCGCGCAGTCGCCCGCGCCGCTGAAGCCGCAGGCGGCCGACGACATTTGCTACATCCTCTATACCTCGGGCACCACTGGCAAGCCCAAGGGCGTGGTCATCACGCACCAGAGCTTCGTCAATTTCATACACGTCGCGGCCGCCTCCTACGGCTACCGGCCGGGCGACCGGGTGTATCAGGGCATGACCATTGCCTTCGACTTTTCCTCCGAAGAGATCTGGGTGCCGTTCGTCGCCGGCGCGACGGTGGTGCCGGCACCTGGCCAGATGCCGCTGGTGGGCGAGGAACTGGCGGATTTCCTGCGCCTCCATGACATCACCTGCATGGCCTGCAGCCCGACATTGTTGTCATCGATGACATCGGACGTTCCCAGCCTGCGCACGCTTCTGGTGGGCGGCGAGGCCTGCCCGCACAATCTGGTGGTGCGCTGGTCGAAGCCGGGCCGGCAGATCCTCAATACCTACGGGCCGACCGAGGCGACCGTCACCGCGTCGATGGGGGCGCTGACGCCGGACAGTCCCGTCACGATCGGCGCGCCGTTGCCGACTTACTCCATCGTCATTCTCGACGCTTCGCTGCCGCAACTTGCCGAGCCCGGTGAACTGGGCGAGATCGGCATTGCCGGCATCGGGCTCGCCGTCGGTTATCTGAACCGGCCGGACCTGACCGACCAGAAATTCATCGCCGATTTCGTCGGCCTGCCGAACAACCCGTCGCAGCGCATCTACCGCACCGGCGACCTCGGCCGGATCAACGATAGCGGCGAGATCGAGTATGCCGGGCGCATCGACACGCAGGTGAAGATTCGCGGATATCGCATCGAGCTCGGCGAGATCGAGGCGGTGCTGCTCGACCAGCCCGAGATCGCGCAGGCCGCCGTCACCACCTGGGAGATCGAGCCCGGCCGCGTCGAACTGGTTGCCTATTACGCGCTTAAAACCGGCGTAGCGGCGATTTCCCGAGGGGATCTCGCCCAGACGATGAAGCGGCGGCTGCCGGACTATATGGTGCCCGCCTATCTGGAGGAGCTGCCCGCCATCCCGATGACCGTCTCCAACAAGGTAGACCTGCGCCAACTGCCGAAGCCGACGAGCGTCCGGCTTTCGGCCGATCGCACAATGGTGCCGCCCGGCAATGAGGACGAGCGATTCCTGGCGGAAGCGCTGGCCACGGTGCTGAAATTCGACGCGGTGTCGGTCGAGGATCACTTCTTCGACGATCTCGGCGCCAACTCCTTGCTGATGGCGCATTTCTGCGCGCGCGTGCGCACCAGGAAGGAATGGGCGACGTCGTCGATGCGCGACATCTATCTCTATCCCACAGTGGCGCGCCTGGCGCTGCATCTGGGGGTAGCGGAGGAGATGACGACGGCAACCAACGAGCCGGTCCTCACCCGCCGGGCCTCGAATTTCGCCTACTGGACCTGCGGCGCGGCGCAGCTTTCGTTCTACGGCCTCTACAGCTACGTGGCGCTCTGGGCGATCAATGACGGCCTCAACTGGATGTATGACGCGCTCGACGATCCGCTGCAGCTCTATATCCGGTGCGTGGCGCTTTCGGCGGCCGTGTTCTTCGGCATGTCGGGCTTTGCCGTCCTTGCGAAATGGGTGCTCATCGGCCGGTGGAAGGCCGAGGCGTTTCCGATCTGGGGCGTGCGCTACTTCCGCTTCTGGGTGGTCAAGACATTGATCCGCACCGCGCCCGTCGTGCTGTTCCGCGGCAGCCCGCTCTACAGCCTCTATCTGCAGCTGCTCGGCACCAAGCTCGGGAAAAACGCCGTCATCGAATCGAAATCCGTGCCCGTCTGCACGGATCTTATTTCCATCGGCGCCAACACCATCCTGCGCAAGGAATCGATGATCCTCGGCTTCAGGGCCCAGTCCGGTTATATCCACACCGGGCCGCTGACCATCGGCCGCGATGCCTTCGTCGGCGTCGGCTCCACGCTCGACATCGACACCAGGATCGGCAACGGCGCCCAGCTCGGCCATTCGTCCTCGCTGCATCGCGGGCAAAGCATTCCCGACGGCGAGCACTGGCATGGATCGCCGGCGGTGCCGACCACGGCGGACTATTGCAAGGTGCGCAATGTCAATCCTTACCAGGTCCGGCGCTTCCTCTATGAAGCGCTGCAGCTGATCGGCCTGTTTGGCCTCGTCACCCCGCTGCCGCTCCTGTTCCACAGCTACTGGGAATATGTCGGCGACGACTATCAGGAGACGATCGGCCTTGTCGCAATCGGCACCACGGTCACGCTTTTCGGCTATATCGCGGCGGCTTTCCTGGCAGCGACGCTGGTGCCGCGCCTGACCAGCCTCATCTTGAAGCCGGGCCGCACCTACACGCTTTACGGTTTCCGCTACTGGCTGCAGACCGTCGCCGAATTCGCCAGCAATTCCCGCGTGCTCGGGCTCCTGGCCGGCGACAGCTCGGCCATCGTGCACTACATGCGCGCCATCGGCTGGAACCTCAACAGAGTGGTGCAGACCGGCTCCAATTTCGGCTCCAACCAGCAGCACGAAAATCCGCTTCTGTGCGAGATCGGCACCGAGACCATGGTCTCGGACGGGCTGTTCATGATCAACATGCACAAATCCGCCTCGGCCTTCAGGCTCGAGCCGACGCGCATCGGCGAACGCAACTATCTCGGCAACAACATCTATTATCCCCCGGACGGCCGCACCGGCGACAACGTGCTGCTCGGCACCAAGGTGATGATCCCCATCGACGGGCCGGTGCGCCACAATGTCGGCCTTCTCGGTTCGCCCGCGTTTGAAATCCCGCGCATGGTGAACCGCGACAAGGAGCTTATCGCCGGCGTCGACGAGGCCGACCGGCGCCGGCGCATCCCGCACAAGAACCGCCACAACCTGGTGACCATTCTTCTGTTCCTGGCAACGCAATGGGTCATGCTGTTCGTCACGCTGGCGATCTGGGACCGGGCGCTGAACTACTATACGGAATGGGCGGAGGTCGCCCTGTTCGCCGCTGTGCTTTTGACCTCGGCGATCACCATTCCGTTCTACATTCTGGTCGAGCGGGCAAGCCTTGGCTTTGGCCGGCTGAAGCCGCAGATGACGACGATCTACGACGTCGCCTTCTGGCGCCACGAACGCCACTGGAAGCTGGCGGATTCGCCCATCGTGCGCCTGTTCGCCGGCACGCCGTTCCGGCCGATGATCCTGCGCCTGCTGGGCGTCAAGGTCGGCAGGCGGGTCTATGACGGCGGCAGCAATTTGACCGAGCGTTCGCTGGTCGAGATCGGCGACGACGTCACGCTCAACGAGGGCTGCGTGATCCAGGCCCATTCGCTGGAAGAAGGCGCGTTCAAGTCCGATTTCATCCGCATCGGCGATGGTTGCACGCTCGGACCTTCCGCCTTTGTCCACTACGGCGTGGTGATGGGCAAAGGCTCGATGGTCGACGCGGACTCCTTCGTGATGAAGGGCGAAGAGCTGGAGCCCAACTCGATCTGGCGGGGCAACCCGGCCAAGCTGCATCGCTTCGTCACGCCGGTGCCGGAGGATAGCGTCAAGGCAACGGCTTGATGAGCGCAGACATCCGCCTCGTTTCGGTGACTGCGGCCAACCGGGCCCTGGTCGCGGCTCTGGAACTGGCCGCGGATCAGATGGATTTTGTCGCCAGCAATGCGGAGTCGCTGGACGAAGCCGAAACCGACGGGGACGCACGGCCGCGCGTCGTCATGGCAGGGGATCGCGTCGTCGGTTTCCTGATGTATGAGGCGCCGCAGGACGACGACGAGGCGCGGATCTACCGCTTCATGATCGATCGCGTTCATCAGGGCCAAGGCTTCGGCAAGGCCGCTTTGCGCGAAGTGCTGGATGAAATCATGGGGCTCGGCCACATCAGCCACGTTTCGATCTGCTACGAACCTGGGAATGAAGCGGCACGCCGCCTCTATCGCGCTGCCGGTTTCGTCGAAGAGGGACTGGACGAGGACGGGGAAATGATCGCCGAACTCGCTCTGCCGGGCGGCCAGCCATGACACGGTCGCTCGATGCCGGCGCCAGCCTGTCGGCGCATCTGCTGGCGGCGATGGCCGCCATGACGCCGGCCGGCGTTCGGATCGGATGCCGCACGATCCGCGAAGGCGATGAGAACCATTTGCTGCCGCAGGAAGCACGCTCCATCCCGTCACGCCTGCCGCTGATCCGGCGGGCGAGTGGCGCGGCGCGGTGGATCGCGCACGAGCTGCTGGCGGATATGGGCTTGAACGACGTCGCTATCCTCCGCGGCTCCTCCGGCGCACCGGTATGGCCTCATGGAGTAACGGGGTCGCTGGCTCACGACGACGAGATAGCCGTGGCGGCCGTCGCGCCGCTCTCCCACGTCGCCTCGCTCGGCATCGATATCGAGCCCGCTTTGCCCCTGCCCGACGACATCTTCGCGCTGGTTGCAGTCCCCGCTGACCGGATCGACGCAACCGACCCGTATCTTGCCGGTCGCATCCTTTTTGCCGCCAAGGAAGCTGTCTACAAGGCCGCCTACCCGCTTGATGGCGAAGTGCTGGGCTATGAGGACATCACCGTCGATCTCGACGCAAGCGACGCTGTGACGAAGACGGGCCGCAGAGCGAGACTGGTTTACTGCGTTGCTCCGTGCGTGGTCGTTCTGGCGTTCGTCGATGGTGCCCGAAGCGCACCCCTTTAAGCGCGAATGGACCAGCGCCCGACAACTGCTCAACAAAGCGCATTTTTTTCGCAGAGCGGTCGCAAAAGGCTCACGCGGTTCGTCCTTTGACAGAAGAAGGAGAGCGCCATGAGAAACCTTATTGTCACCGAGTTCATCAGCATCGATGGCATCGCCGAAGTCGAGAAGCTGCCCAGCGTGACCTGGAACGATGAGATGCAAAGGTTCAAGGAGGACGAGCTTGCCGACAGCGGGGCCATGCTTCTGGGGCGCACGACCTACGAGATTTTTGCCGGCTCTTGGCCCAAGGAAACCGGAGGCTTCGCCGACCGGTTCAATGCGCTGCCGAAATATGTCGCGTCGACAACCCTGAAGGCACTTGACTGGAAACCGGCCGAGCTGCTGACGGGTGCGTTGCCGGAAGCGGTCCGGGCGCTGAAGCAGGGCAGCGGCGGCAACATCTATGTGCATGGCAGCCTGAGCGTCGCGCGGGAATTGCTGCGCCATGGTCTGGTCGATCGCGTCAGGCTGCTGAGCTACCCTGGCTCCGTCGGGGAGGGCAAGAAGCTGTTCCCGCCCGATATGCCGGTGGCGTTGGAGCCGATCTCGACCGTACAGTTCAGCAATGGCGTGGTGGCGCTGGAATATGCGGCTGGGAGGGTGTGAGACGCTGGTGGGGTAATCTCCCCGTGAGGGGAGATGTCGCCGAAGGCGACAGAGGCGGTCGGTCCGTCCTGACGCAACCTCCTATCGACAGTAGGAGGTCTAGCTTCACGCGAGACGACCCCCTCTGGCCTGCCGGCCATCTCCCCCTCGAGGGGGGAGATCGGCAGCTCACCCTACTTTCTTCCCCCGCTTGCCCTTGGCACGCGCCTCGACCACTCTTTCCACCTCGCGCTTCAGTTCGTCCTTGACCTCCTGCGTCTCGGCAAGCAGCGTGTCGATCTTCATGAAATCGAGCACGCGGTATTTCGACACCGGCGGGCGGATCAGTATGTCGGGGGGGCGCTGGTTCAGCTTGTGGGCGATGATCGACTGCATCATCAATTGCGTGGCGCCGTACATCAGGTCGACCGTGGTCGGGTGCTTGCGCTCGGCCTCGCTCGGCGCACCGACGACGTCGATCGCGATGATGATGTCGGCGGCGTCTTCGATCAGGTCGAACGGCACCGGATTGTAGATGCCGCCGTCGATCAGCACGCGGTCGTCGCGCGTCACCGGGCGGAACACGGCGGGAATGGCAGCCGAGGCGGCGAGCGCCGAATGCAGGTCGCCCTCGTCGAAGACGGCCAGCTTGTGACCGAAATAGTCCGTCGCCGTCACCTTCAGCGGGATTTTCAGCTCGGCGAAGGTTTCCGGGATGGCTTCCGGCAGGAACGCCTTCAAGATGCGCTCTATGTTGAACTGGCTGACGCGGATGCCGCCCTGCATCGCCTCGGCGATGGTGCCGGGACGCGAGCGCCACATGCGCGCCGCCACCTCGGCGCGGCGGCCGAGGATCGAGCGGGCGTAGTCCTCGATGTCCTTGCCGCTCATGCCCGAGGCCATGCCGGCGCCCATGATGGCGCCGATCGAGGAGCCGGCGATGGCCACGGGCTTGATGCCGAGCTCGTTCAGCGCCTCGACGATGTGGATATGGGCGAGGCCGCGCGCGCCGCCGCCGCCAAAGGCGATACCGAAGGTGGGGCCCGAGGTGGAGCTCGTCATTTGCCCTCCAGCTTCGGTCCGATGCTCATGATCGCGGGCGCCGGCGTCAGCAGCTTCTTCGCCGCTGCCTTGACCTGATCGAGCGTCACACCGTTGATGAGCGCCGGGCGGCGCTGCACGTAATCGATGCCGAGATTGTCGAGTTGCAATTCCACCAGGGTCGCGGCAATGGCGCTGGAAGAATCCAGATTGCTGATAGCATAGGAGCCGACCATGTATTTCTTGGTGGCGTCCAGTTCGGCCTCGGTCGGCCCCTCCTCGGCCATCTTCTTGACCACCTCCTTGACGATGCCGAGCGTCTCGGCGGCGCGATCGGAACGCGTTGCGGTGGTGATGATCAGCGCGTTGGAATGCTGGTGATCGACCAGGTTGGAATCGACGGAATAGGCCAGGCCGCGCTTTTCCCGCACCTCGTCATAGAGGCGCGAGGTGAAGGTGCCGCCGCCGAGAATCTGGTTCATCAGCACCGCGGGGAAGAAATCCGGCGCATCGCGCTTCACACCGGGGTAGGCAAACTGCAGCGAGGTCTGCGGCAGGTCGTAGTCGACCTCGAGCTGCTGGCCCAGCTTCAGTTCGGTATCGGCAACCGGTTGCAGCACCTGCTTTTCCGGCAGGTCGCCGAAGACCTCATCGAGCTTCCGTTTCAGCGTCGCGGCATCTATGTCGCCGACCACCGCGACATGCAGGCCGCTGCGGGCGAAATTGGCCTTGTGGAAGGCAGCCAGATCCGCCGCCGTGATGGTGGCGATGCTGTCCTTGGTGCCCTGGTCGGGCCTGGAATACGGATGTTCGCCATAGATCGCGCGCAGCCATTTGGTTTGCGCGACGGTGTTGGGGTCACGCTCATTGGCGATGATGCCGGACAGGATCTGGGCGCGGATGCGGTCGATCGGCGCCTGGTCGAAGCGCGGGCTGGTGACCGCCAGCCTGAGCAGGTCGAAGGCCGCGTCCTTCTGCTCGGCCAGCATCCGCATCGCGCCATAGGTGCCGTCGCGCGCCGCTTCGAAGCCCATTTCGGCGCCGGCATCGTCAAGCTTGATCTGGAAGGCCTCGCTGTCGAGGTCGCCGGCGCCCTCGTCGAACAGGCCGGTCATCAGATTGACCAACCCTTCCCGCCCCGCCGGATCTTGCGTCGAGCCGCCATCGAAGACGAAGCGGATGGCGACGATCGGAATGGAGTGGTCCTCGACCAGCCAGGCATTGACGCCCTTTGACGAGGTCACCGGTTGGATGTCCATCGCGTGCGCGGCAAGCGCCGGCAGGATGAGGAAGAAGATGCCGAGGAACAGTGTGGCGAGGGCGTGGAGAACCGCGATGCGCCTATGAGCAATCGCATCAGGCCATTGATCGCCAAGGTCAGCTCCGCCCCTCATCGCGCTGCCGGGCACTTCTCCCCGTATAGTGACGGGGAGAAGGGGTCTCGCCGCGACGCTGGCGCTCTTCTTACGACGCTGATGGTTGGCGAAATCGAGGATGACAGCGCCCCTCTCCCCGTCACTATAGGGGGAGAGGATGCCGGTAGGCAGGTGAGGGGCAGCGCTAACGCTCAATCTCGTCATCATCAATTCCCCGCCTGTTGCTGCGGCAAGAGATAGCCGGTCGTCGTACGATCGAGCAGCAGATAGCGTGCGGCGACCGCCTTGATCTCGTCGGCGGTGACCTTGCGAATGCGGTCCGGCCATTCCTCGATATCCCTGACGTTGCCGCCGGTGGCGAGCTCGGCGCCGTAGAGATTGGCCATCTCGTCCTGCTTGTCGCGGGCGAAGATCATGGCCCTGATATAGCGGGCCTTGGCCTTCTCCAGCTCATCGGCGGTGACGCCGTCCTTGACGATGCGGGCGATCTCGGCGTCGACGGCCGCCTCGACGTCGCTCAGCTTGGCGTCGCCGCGCGGCGCGCCATAGACGGTGAAATTGGTGGCGTCGAGCATCGTACCCTGGAAGAAGGCGCCGGTCGCCGATGCGATGCCTTGCTTGACCACGAGTTGCTGGTAGAGCCTGCTGCGGCTGCCGCCGCCAAGGATCTCTCCCAGCAGGTCGAGCGCCTCGGCCTCGCCGGGTTTTGCCGTGTGGTAGGACGGAACCACCCATTGCGTCGAAAAGCTCGGCACCGAAACGCGCCCATCGGTGAGCGTCACCGTGCGCTTGGTGTTCTGCTCCGGCTCGACCGGGCGGATGCGCGGGGGCAGGTCGGGACCGCGCGCGACCTTGCCATAGGTTTTTTCGGCCAGCGCCTTCACGACCTCCGGCTCGACATCGCCGGCCACGATCAGCACCGCATTGTTGGGGCGGTAGTATTTGTCATAGAAGGCAACCGCATCGGTGCGGTTCAGCTGCTCCATCTCCTGCATCCAGCCGATCACCGGAATGCGGTAGGGCTGGTTCTGCCAGAGCGTCGCGTCGACCTCTTCGTCGAGCACCGCCTGCGGATTGCTGTCGATGCGCGAGCGGCGCTCTTCCAGGATCACGTCGCGCTCGGTCTTGATGACCTCGTCGGTCAAGATGAGGTTGCGCATGCGATCGGCCTCGAAGCTCATCATCTCACCAAGTGCCGAGGGCGCCACCGTCTCGTGGAAGGCAGTGTAGTCATATGAGGTGAAGGCGTTGTTGGAGCCGCCGATGGCCGATATGGCGCGGTCGAACTCGCCCGCGGCGTGGTTGGTCGTGGCCTTGAACATCAGGTGTTCGAAGAAGTGCGCTATGCCGGACTTGCCTGGCGGCTCGTCGGCGCTGCCGATCTTGTACCACACCATATGGGTGACGATGGGGGCGCGATGATCGGGAATGACCACCACCTCCATGCCATTGTCGAGCAGGAAGTTGGCCACCTTGCCATCATCCGCGGCCAGGGCCGGGCCGGCCATGGTCAGCGCGGTGGCGAGCAAGGCTCTCCGCAGCCATTCAGTATGAAATGTCATTGATGGCTCCGGTTGTTATCGCGCGACGATAGGGAAGGTTAGCCGCGGAGGCAAAGTGAATTGTGCGTCATTTTGAAGGCGCCGGTCGCTCCACCCTTACGCAAGCTCGATGAACCGGACCACCGTCTCGCCGTAGTTTCGTTCATCAAGCACCGAGAATTCCGGCCCAATCTCGAAGGGCGCCGAGGCGGCTTCCTCGACCACGCAGAGCGCGCCGGGCAGCAACCAGCCGCCATCCCTGGCCGAGCGCAGGGCGCGCTCGCCAAGGCCCTTGCCATAGGGCGGATCGGCGAAGACCAGGCCGAATGCCGCAAGCGTACCGGCCTCACCCAGGGCGGTCGCGTCGCGGCGGAAGATCTTGGTGCGGCCGGTAAGGCCAAAAGCTTCGACATTGGTGCGGATCAGGCCGCGCCCTTCGGCCGATTCTTCGATAAAGACGCCATAGGAAGCGCCGCGCGACAGCGCTTCGAGGCCGAGAGCGCCGGTGCCGGCGAAAAGGTCGAGCACACGCGCGCCGTCGAGCTTGTCGGCAAAGCGGTGCGCCAACACGTTGAAGACGGCCTCGCGGGCGCGGTCGGTCGTCGGGCGGATGGCATGGTCGCGCGGCGTCGCCAGCGGACGCCCGCGAAATTGCCCGCCGACGATTCTCATTTATGCCCGGGTCTCATTTAAGGCCGGATCTCATTTAAGTCCCGGCATCATCTGGTCCTCGGGCCCTTGGGACCGTTGCGTGGCCGCTCGCCGCCCCGACCGCCATCCGGACGCTCGCCACCCGGCTTGCCGAACGGCTTGGCTCCGCCCGGCTTGCCATAGGCCGGCTTGCCATAGGACGGCTTGCCATAGGACGGCTTGAACGACGCCTTGCGCGCCTTGGCCTCGGCCGCCTTGGCGGCATCGGCTTCCGCCCTGCCCTTGCCGATCGGACGCGCGCCCGGCGCCATCCAGACATTAGCCTTGCGCTGGCCCGGCGGATCGATCGGCCGCTGCTCGCGCTCGGGCTTCTTGCCGCCGCGCGGTTTGTCACCAAAGGCGCCGCGCGGCTTGTCGCCGAAGCCTCCACGGGGCTTGTCGCCAAAATCGCTGCGCGGCTTGTCCGAAAACTCGCTGCGCTCGGGTCTCGGGCCGCGTTCGCCAAAGCTCTTTTCCGGCCTCGCGCCCCTTTCGGGACTGGTCGACAGCTTGCCGAGCGCTTCGTCGCGGCTGCCTTCGCGGCGCTTGCGGTTCTTGATCAGACCGCCCTCACCGATCGGCCGATGGTCACCCTCGCGGGTGACTTTCGGCCGTTCCGGCTCCGCGTCACGCTCTCGCCGCACCGGCTGGTTGGAAAACGGCTTGATGATCTCGGCGTCGAAATTGGCGCCGGATTCCTCGACCAGTCGCTCGCCGAGCTGGTCGCGCAAGACGCGGCCCTTGATCTCCAGCACATGGCCTTCGGCGAGATCGTCGAGCTGGAACGGTCCGTAGGAGATACGGATCAGCCGCGTCACGTCGAGGCCGAGCGATCCAAGGATGTTCTTCACTTCGCGGTTCTTGCCTTCGCGCAGGCCGATCGTCAGCCACGCGTTGGTGCCTTGTTCACGATCGAGCGTCGCTTCGATGGCGCCGTAGAAGACGCCGTCGACGGCAATGCCTTCACGCAGGCCTGCGAGCATGCTTTCCTCGACCTTGCCATGAACGCGCACGCGGTAACGGCGCAGCCAGCCAGTGGCAGGCAGTTCGAGCACGCGCGACAGACCGCCATCATTGGTGAGCAGCAGCAGGCCTTCGGTGTTGATGTCGAGGCGGCCGATGGTCATCAGCCGCGGCAATTCGGCCGGCAGCACGTCGAACACGGTCTTGCGGCCCTCGGGGTCGCGGTTGGTGGTAACGACGCCGGCCGGCTTGTGAAACAGGAACAGGCGGGTGCGCTCGATCGGCGGGATCTCCATGCCGTCGAGATGGATGATGTCGCCCGGCATGACGTTGAAGGCCGGCGAGGTCAAAGCCCGGTTGTTGACCTTGACACGGCCCGCCGCGATCAGGTCTTCGGCGTCGCGGCGCGACGCCAGGCCGGCGCGGGCCAACCGCTTGGCGATACGCTCGCCGGCTTCTTCCGCATCTGCCGGACGCGGGCGCGGCTTGAAGGCGCCGCCAGATGCTTGCGGCCGGTCACCACCGAAATCGCGCTTGGGGCGATCGCTGAAGTCACGCTTGGGACGATCTCCGGCGTCGCGCTGCGGGCGATCGCCAAAATCGCGCTTTGGCCGGTCAAAACGCTTTTCGCCCTCGGCGGAAGCAGGCCGATCGCCACGCGGTGCGTAGGGCTTGCGCGGCCCTTCACGCTTTTCGAAAGGCTTGCCTTCGGGACGCGGCCCCATGCTGAATGGCCGATCGCCGCCCTTGAAATCGCGCTTTGGCCGCTCGCCATCGGCCGCAACCGGCCGATCGCCGCGCGGTGCATAAGGCTTGCGCGGCCCCTCGCGCTTTTCATACGGTTTGCGTTCACCCTCGGCCGCCATAGGGCGATCCCCACGCGGCGCATAGGGCTTGCGCGGCCCTTCGCGCTTTTCATACGGCTTGCGCTCGCCTTCGGCTGCCATCGGCCGATCGCCACGTGGTGCATATGGCTTGCGCGGTCCGTCGCGCTTTTCGTAGGGTTTGCCTTCGGAACGCGGACCTTTGCTGAATGGCCGGTCGCCACTTTTGAAATCGCGCTTGGGCCGCTCGCCCTCAGCCGCTGCGGGCCGGGCGCCTCGCGGTGAATAGGGTTTCTTGGCCCCGAAGGAGGGTTTGCCGCTTTTGCCGGCGGCGCCATCGCGGCGCGGCCCTGCGGCTCCAGGGCCGCTTTTGCCCGGGCCTTTGTGGCGCGGAGATTTCTTGTCGTTGTCGTCCATGTGGCCTTTGCCTTGTTGCGCTGCTACAGCGTGGCGCATCCTTTCGGACGCGCAAAGGACGCTATAGCACTTTGATTTGGCGCATGATCATTTCCGAAAATCTGTTCCGATATTCGGGTTGACGCGCTCCATAACAGGATCACCGCCAAGTGGCGAGGAGATAATCGGAATGGAAACCGCTTGAAGCGGCCGGGTTTCATGGCGCTGGCGCTGAAAGAGGCGCAAGCCGCCGCCTTGCGCGGAGAAGTTCCGGTTGGCGCCGTCATCGCCAGCGGCGACACGGTGGTGGCATCCGCCGGTAACCGCACCCGCGAACTTGCCGATCCGACGGCGCATGCCGAAATGCTGGCCATCCGCGCGGCCTGCCAAACGCTCTCCAGCGAACGGCTGACCGGCCACGACCTCTATGTGACCCTGGAACCCTGCGCCATGTGCGCCGGCGCCATTTCCTTCGCCAGGCTGCGCCGGCTCTATTTCGGCGCGGCCGACGAGAAGGGCGGCGCGGTGGTCAACGGCGTGCGCTTCTTCGCTTCGCCGACCTGCCACCATACGCCCGACATCTATCCGGGCATGGCCGAGGCCGATGCGGCGCTGCTGCTCAGGGAATTCTTTCGGGAAAGACGCGAAACGTAGAGCCTTCAGCTACCGAAGGCGACGATTCCTACCAGGAGGGCAGCCAGTCGAAGAGCCCGCCGCTCTTGCCCTTGGCGGCCGCTTCCTTCTTGAGGCGGCGTTCCTTCTTGTATTCATCCTCGCCGAGTTCGCCCTGCGGCGCCGTGTCGGATGCAGCCCGATAGGCCAGGGGCGGCTCGCTCAGATATCTGCGAGTGTTGGGATCGCCCTGCTTTTGCTCTGCGGTGCGGCGCTGGATCTCTGCGGCGCGGCCCTTGTCTGAATCCTTCGGCGACCAGGCCGGGGGGTGGCTTGAGCCCGAATCCGCCAGCGCCTTCTTCACGGAAGCCGGATCGGTCTGCACGTCGTCGACGATCCCCGACTGATAGGACGGGTCGTCCTGGTGGGCAGTGGCGTCGGCACGCAGGCGGGCGCGGCGCTGCTCGGGCGATTCGGGCCAATCGGTGCTCGCCGTCTCGATGCTTTCCTGAGGCGGCGGCAGCACTTCCTTCTGCCCCGGCGCCGGCTTTACCAGCTCCGGACGCGGCCTGTAGTCGATCTGTTCCTTGTGCTTGGGCGTGATCGCGAAGGCGCCGGAAAGGTCGCCCGCAAGCTGCTCGCCAGCCGTCTTGTCGGTGCCGTAGGTCGGCGAACCCATGCAGCCGGACAGAGCGAGGCCGGACGCGACAAGCGGCGCCAGCAGCGCAACGCGCACGGAAGTTCTGTCGATCATGCCAAAAAGTCCCACTCTAGACAGCCTCTCGATCGTCACCGGCCAAAGGCCCGGTCCCCATCGTCCACGCTCTTGCGACGGAATTCCGGCGACAATTTGTCTTCCGGAGTTTCGCGTGTTTACCTCAACCACTCGTTAAGGGCAACGCGCGGGCGCTTTTCACCCGCCCGCCGTGGCATTTGTGCACCGGCTTATGAGCAGTCACAAACGTCCCAGAGCCTTGAGTTCATGCAGCACGGCGGCATCGCGGGCAGACACGTCGGGGAATTCCACGTCCTGCCCGACATCGGCGGTATAGCGCCATGAGCGCGCGCATTTGACCAAGCCGCGGTCCTCGGCCTTTTCGACCACCACCGCGACACCTTTGACATCGTCGAGCGCAAAGGCGCCTTCCGGCGCCTTGCCGTGGGCGATGACGAGATCGCTGGTGATCGCCATTTCGGCCATGTCGACATCGGCGATCGCGGCTTCAAGCGCGGCATCGTCGAGGCTCACGACCGGCACGGCTTCCAGCGAGGCACCGATGACCTTCTGAGCGCGTGCGATCTCGAGCGCGCCGGTGACGACACGGCGGACCTGCCGCACCTTGCGCCATTTTTCCGCCAGTGCCTCGTTCTTCCAGTCGGCCGGAATCTCGGGGAACTGGTCGAGATGCAGCGAGACAGCATCCGGATGACGGTCGAGCCAGGCTTCTTCCGTGGTGAAGGGCAGCATCGGCGCCAGCCATTTCACCAGGCAGTCGAAAAGGTGGCGCACCACTTGTACCGAGGCCTTGCGCTTCACGCTGGCGGGTCCCTCGCAATAGAGCGCGTCCTTCCTGATGTCGAAATAGAAGGCCGACAGCTCGACCACCATGAAGTCGAGCAAAGTGCGGGTGATGCGTTTGAACTCGAACGCGTCGTAGCCCGAGCGCACGACCTCATCGAGCTCGGCCAACCGATGCAGCATCAGCCGCTCCAGTTCCGGCATCTTGTCCAGCGGCACCTCCTCGCCATCGTCATGGGCGAGCGTGCCCAGCATCCAGCGGATGGTGTTGCGGAGCTTGCGGTAGGCGTCGATGTTGGTCTGCAGCACGTTCTTGCCGAGACGCTGGTCTTCCCAATAGTCGGTCGTCACCACCCATAGCCGCAGAATGTCGGCGCCGGACTGCTTGATGACGTCTTGCGGCACGACGGTGTTGCCGAGCGATTTCGACATCTTTCGCCCCTCCTCATCCATGGTGAAGCCATGGGTGACGACGGTGTCGTAAGGTGCCCTGCCCCTGGTGCCGCAGCTTTCGAGCAGCGAGGAGTGGAACCAGCCGCGATGCTGGTCGGAGCCTTCGAGATAGACGTCGGCCGGCCATTTCAGGTCCGGACGGTCTTCCAGCGTGAAGACATGCGTCGAGCCCGAATCGAACCAGACGTCAAGGATGTCCATCACCTGCTTCCATTTGGAGGCATCGTGATTGCCGAGGAAACGCTCCTTGGCGCCGGCAGCGAACCAGGCGTCGGCGCCTTCCTGTTCGAAAGCATCCATGATGCGCTGGTTGACGGCTTCGTCCTTCAGCACGTTGCCATCCTCATCGGCAAAGACGGCGATCGGCACGCCCCAGGCGCGCTGGCGCGACAAGACCCAATCCGGGCGTTCCTCGATCATGGCGCGGATACGGTTCTGGCCGGCCGCCGGCACGAAGCGTGTGTCGTCGATCGCCTTCAGCGCACGGCTGCGCAACGTCGTGCCGTCGCCGAGGTCCTTGTCCATATAGACGAACCATTGCGGCGTGTTGCGGAAGATGATCGGCTTCTTCGACCGCCACGAGTGCGGATAGCTGTGCTTCAGCCGGCCGCGCGCAAACAGCGCGTTGCGCTTGATCAGTTCGTCGATAACCGCCTGGTTGGCATTGCCCTTCTTGCCGTTGTCGTCGATGACGCGCGCGGCGCCACCTTCACGGTCCGGGCCGAAGCCTGGCGCGTCTCTGGTGAAGAAGCCGGCGTCGTCTACAGTGAAGGGGATGGCAGGGTCGATGCCACGTGCGCGCAAATCCGATGCTGCATCCATCCAGGCATCAAAGTCCTCGCGGCCATGGCCGGGCGCGGTGTGGACGAAGCCGGTGCCGGCGTCGTCGGTGACATGATCGCCGGCCAGCATCGGCACGGCGAATTCGTAGCCGCCGCCGAGACCTTTGAAGGGATGTGAAAGTGTAAGGCTTCCAAGCTCTTCGACCGAAACGCTGCGAAGCCGATTCAAGGTGACCTTGGCCTTGGCCAAAGATTCTTCGGCCAGCGCGTCAGCAAAGATCAGCTTTTCACCCGGCTGCGGGCCGAATGTATTCTCTGCCGCCGCGACCTCGTAGAGACCATAGCTGACACGTAGCGAATAGTTCACGGCACGGTTGCCGGGGATCGTCCAAGGCGTCGTCGTCCAGATGACGACGTGAGCATCCCTCAGTTCCTTGATAGCTTCCCAAGCGCCACCCAACTCGGGTGTCGCGACAGTTCTTCCTGATCCAGCGCCGACGATCGGAAACTTCACCCAGATCGTATCGGACTCGTAGTCGTGATATTCGATCTCGGCCTCGGCCAGTGCGGTGCGCTCGACGACGCTCCACATCACCGGCTTGGAGCCGCGATAGAGCTGGCCCGACATGGCGAACTTCAACAACTCCCCGGCGATGCGCGACTCCGAGTGGAAAGCCATCGTCGTATAGGGGTTCTTGAAGTCGCCGACGACGCCGAGCCGCTGGAACTCGCCGCCCTGCACCGTGATCCAGTTCGCGGCGAAGTCGCGGCATTCCTTGCGGAACTCGTTGACCGGCACCTCGTCCTTGTTCTTGCCCTTGGCGCGGTACTGTTCCTCGATCTTCCATTCGATCGGCAGGCCGTGGCAATCCCAGCCCGGCACATAATTGGCGTCATAGCCGCGCATCTGGAACGAGCGGGTGATGACGTCCTTGAGGATCTTGTTCAGCGCATGGCCGATATGGATGTTGCCGTTGGCGTAGGGCGGGCCGTCATGCAGCACGTATTTTTCGCGGCCGGCCGCCTCCTCGCGCAGCTTGGCGTAAAGGTCCATATCCTGCCAGCGCTTGACCAGCAGCGGCTCTTTTTCAGGCAAGCCGGCGCGCATCGGGAAATCCGTCTGCGGCAGATAAAGCGTCTTGGAATAGTCGATCGTTTCAACAGTGTCGGTCATTGGTCTGCCATATGCATTGCCCGGCGGGCGTAAAAGCTCGGGCGTGAACTATCATGATTGGAAAAGCGCGAGGGGGCGCGCAAAACTCCCGGCGGCTCCGGCGGCGCTCAGGCCGCCCGGAACACCGGGCCTGTAATTCGTATCGTCAGCGCGCGAAGGCGTGAAAAGCTCGTCATTGCCGGGCTTTTAGCCGAGAAAGCCGCAGGAATAAAGCGTCTCTTGTTCGATTCACTTACATCGCGAAGTCGAAGCGATAGGTGGTCGAGACGCCGACCGTGAACTGGTTACGGTCGCCGCGCTCCTGGACCAGGCTGGAATCGGCGGCCCGGCCCATCAGGCGCGCATATTCGCCGAACAGGCTGGCGGTCATCGGATCGGTCACCTTCCAGGTGATGGCGCCACCAAGGCCGGTCGATTTCAGGCCGCCGCCAGGATGGTATTCGCTCAGGCCCGAGGCCACAGCCTCCTTGGCGTTGACGCCATAATAGGAGTCGAAATAGCTCGATGAGGCAAAGGACACGCGCGGGCCTCCCGAAATCCTGACCGTCGGCGTGATATCGTAGAAGGCATCGGCGGCGATGTCGGCGACAAAGCCATTATGGGCACGAATGCCGTGGCGCAATTCGGCGCGGGCGCGCAACCAATCCGTCGGGTAGAATTCGAAGAAGCCGCCGACCTCACCGCCCCAGCGCACCGGGCCGAGGCCCTTGAGTTCATCCTTGCTGTCGCGTGAAAACAGGAACTTTCCGGTCAGGCCGGCGCGGACGCCGCCATCGTCGACCAGCGCCAGCGAGATGTTGTCGTTGCGCGAGGTAAAGCGCGCGGCCGGGCCGGCCTTGCCCAGCGAGATGATCGGCGATGCGCTGAGCAGATAGCTGTTGGAGCCCTCGAATTTCGGCGCGACCATGCCGGTGGCGCCAAGCGTCAGGTACCAGTCGCCGGACATCCAGCCGAAGGCACCCTCGCCCGCATTGGCGGTGGACACAGTGAGCAGCGCCGAGGCGAGAAACAGCGGAATCGTCCAGACAATACGCATCACCACCCCATACGCGAAACAAAACGGAGAGAACACCCGGCAGCCAAAGCCATGGCGCCGGTTCGGTAAAATTTGACTTAAAATCTACAGCAGTGGCGGCAACTGCGACCCTGTTTTTTGCGCTGTGGGGCGCCGCCGGGCCTGTGGCGAGTTGACAGAAATAGCGAGGTTGCCTAAATTCGCGTTAGTGCAGACTAACATGAACAGATGGACAGCGCTTGGCGACCCGACCAGGCGGACGATCTTCGAACTGCTGGTCGAACAACCCTGTTCGGTCGGGGAATTGGCTCGTGCGCTTCCTGTCACCCGGCCGGCGGTCTCGCAGCACCTGAAGGTGCTCAAGGACGCCGGCCTCGTGGCCAACACACGGCTCGGCAAGCAACGCATCTACCGGATCAATCCGGAAGGCTTGGCCAGCCTGCGCGCCGAACTCGACCGGTTCTGGAGCAAGACCTTGGCGGCCTACAAAGTGGTTGTCGAACAGCCCTTGAAGGAGCAGGAATGAGCACGCATCAACCGCCCGTGAGGCACTCCATCCTTGTCGAGGCTCCGATCGCGCATGCCTTCAAGCTCTTCACCGAGGACTTCGGCAGTTTCAAACCCAAAGAGCATAACCTGCTTGCGGTGCCGATCGCGGAGACGATCTTCGAACCCCGCGTTGGCGGTCACGTCTACGACCGCGGTGTGGATGGCAGCGAGTGCCGCTGGGCACGGGTGCTGGCCTACGAGCCGCCGAACCGACTGCTTCTGAGTTGGGATATCAGCCCTCAATGGCAGATCGAGACCAATCCGGACAGGACCAGCGAGTGGGAAGTCCGGTTTACGGCGGAGACGAATAGCCGGACCCGCGTCGAGATCGAGCATCGCAATCTCGAACGTCATGGCGAAGGCTGGGAAGGCGTGCGCTTTGGGATTGACGGTGATCGAGGCTGGCCGCTGTATCTCAGGCGATTCCAAGATCTTTTTGCCAGCAAGGTGACCTGAAGGAGCACAATTATGGAACCCTATTGGCTAAGCATCCTCGGTGTACTGATCCTCTGTCTTTTGTCAGTCGCGCTGGCGGTTTACTCGGGTTCGTCCAAGGGATTTGCCGGAGCGCTTTCCGGTCCGGTGATCCCGGCCGACGACGCCAATCTCCTCTACAGGATCGACCGCGTGCATATGAACTCGGTCGAGGCGCTGGCGCCTTTTGTCGTCCCGGCGGTGCTGGCCATGATGGTTGGCGTTGGGTCGGCCACGTTGGCGACCATTGTCTGGGTTCATGTGGCGATACGCCTGCTTCACCTGGGGGTTTACCTACGCGGCGGCAATGCCGCCAAGGGTGGCAGTGTCAGAACGATCGTCTACGTCTCTGGAGCGCTCGTCACGCTTGTCCTCGTCCTTGTGACTGGGTGGGCTGCCAGAAGTTGACACGTACGCGCGACCGACGCTTTGTTTGTTTGGTAGCCGTCGCCATCGGCTGGACGTCCGCTACAGCCGGGGCTAACCTCCCGGCAAGGTGCCAGGCGATTTCGAGGAGATGCAGCCATGACGTTGCACGGTGATACCCTGAAAGATGCGATCGGCCGGACACGGGACAAATGGGGGTGGTTCGTCGCGCTCGGCGTGCTGCTGCTCATCTTCGGCGGCATTGCCTTCGGCAATCTGTTCGTCGCCACCGTCGCCTCGGTCTATGTCGTGGGCTGGCTGATGCTGATGGCCGGCATCATCGAGATCGTGCATGCCTTCGGTGAAGACCTGGAGCCGCTTCTTCTATTGGCTGCTCAGCGGCCTGCTTTATGCCGTTGCCGGTTTCTTTGCCTTCGACAATCCGCTGCTGGCCTCGACGGTGCTGACCTTGCTGCTGGCGGTGGCGCTGGTCGCTTCAGGCGCGCTCAGGGCCTGGGTCGGCTATAGCCACCGACCGGAAAAGGGCTGGGGCTGGGTCGTCGCGGCGGGCCTGATCAGCGTGCTGGCGGGGCTGACTATCGCCATGGGCTGGCCGGTCAACAGCCTGTGGGTGCTCGGCCTGTTCCTGGCCATCGACCTGATCTTCCAGGGCTGGAGCTTCATCGCTCTCGGACTGGCGTTGAAGAAGTAGGGCCTTGAAGAGGTAAGCGGCCGGAAGGCTCAAAAAGCGATGGCGCCGTCCAGATCCGAAAGCGGCCTGACGCCGGCCAGCAGCGCGCGCGCCTCCGCCTCGTCGCGCTTCATTTGTGCCACCAGCGCATCGAGCCCATCGAACTTCACCTCGGGGCGCAAAAAGCCGAAGAACGATACGTCGCAGATCTCACCATAGAGATCGCCGGCAAAGTCGAAGACGAAGGTTTCGAGCAGCGGCGCGCCATTGTCGTCGACAGTCGGGCGACGCCCGAAGCTGGCGACACCATCATGCAGCGTGCCGTCGGCGCGGCGAAAGCGGACGGCATAAATCCCTTCCTTCAGAGTCGTTTCCAGCGAAAGCCTCATGTTGGCTGTCGGGAAGCCGAGCGTGCGGCCTAGCTGCTGGCCGCCGATCACTTCGCTTTCGACGGTGAAGCGGTAGCCGAGCAGGCCTGCGGCCTCGGTGACCTCTCCCTCACAGAGCAGCTCGCGGATACGGCTCGACGACACCACCTCGGCGCCCTCGTCGCGAAAGGCGTCGACCAGGGTGACGCCGAAACCATGGCGTTCGCCTGCCGCCATCAGAAACGCAGGACCGCCCTGCCGGTCCTTGCCGAAGTGAAAATCGAAGCCGGTGACGGCATGGGTGATGCCGAGGTTCGTCTCCAGCACATCGGTCACGAAAGCCTCGGCCGACAGGCCGGCAAAGGCGCGCGTGAACGGCTGTTCGACGAGTGCGGCAAAGCCCAGATGCGACAGCAGCCGCGCCTTCATCGGCGGCGGCGTCAATACGAACAGCGGCATATCGGGCCTGAACACCTTGCGCGGATGCGGCTCGAAGGTCAGCACTAGCGCCGGCACGCCGCGCCGCCTGGCTTCGGCAAGCGCGCGATCGAGCACCGCCTGGTGGCCGCGATGGACGCCGTCGAAATTGCCGATCGCCACCACGCCGCCGCGCAAATGCGGCGGCAGCGGCGCGGGTGCTGAAATGTGTTCGAAAGCTGCGCTCATGCAGCAACCCTACCGCAGTCTCGGAATGACGGCGACCGGCCGGTAGCCGTGCATTTGCAGAAAGGCTGCAAGCCTGGCAGGGTCCGGCTGCATGGCATCGCCGTAGTCGCGCGCGTGAATGCCGCCCGACACGTAAAGCACGTCGATGCCGTTGTCGGCGGCGCCCTTGACGTCGGTCATCATGCCGTCGCCGATGGCCAGCACCTCGGAGCGCTCGACGTCGCGGCCGAGAAGCACGGCAACCTCCCGCAGCGCCACGCCATAGACCGGCGCATAGGGTTTTCCGGCGATCAGCGTGCGGCCGCCAAGCTGGGCATAGTCGCGCGCCAATGCGCCGGCGCACCAGATCATGCGCTCGCCGCGTTCGACCACGATGTCGGGATTGGCGCAGATGAAAGGCAGGTTCCTGGCGCGCAGCCGGCGCAGCAGATCGGCGTAATCCTCAGGCGTTTCCACCTCGTCGTCGAACAGCCCGGTGCAGACCGCGCCGGAGGCCTCGAACTCCTCGACGAGCTCGACGTCCAGACCGTCATAAAGGGTGAAATCGCGGTCGGCGCCGATATGGAAGATTTTTCGTGGGCCTTCGGCGATAAGGTCGCGGGTCACATCGCCTGAGGTCACGACGCGGTCGTAGGCGGCGGCGGGAACGCCGATCGCATTCATCTGCGCCACCACATCGGCATTGCGGCGCGGCGAGTTGGTGATCAGGACGACCGGGACCTTCGCCGCACGCGCGGCGGCAAGCGCTTCGGCAGCCGCCGGAAAATGCCATTCGCCATTGTGGATCACCCCCCAGACATCGCACAGGATGGCCGAGTAGGCGCCCGACAAATCCGCGAGCGAGCCGATGATGTCAGGCGAATCCGCCATGCCGTTTTCCTGCTGTGACGATCATTGCGAGAGCTGCAGCCGACGGTCCGCCGCAACCGGCCCCGCATTAACCGAAGCGTTTCATCCTGTCACCAGCTTTTCGGCACTTGCGAGGCTGTTGCGCAACGGGCTGATCGAAGGTTGCAACAGGCAGGAACCACCCTTCTCCGAGCTTCGGTCGATCGAAACAATGTCGCACCGCTGATCACCAGGGCCGAGTGGTTAACGAGCCTTGAAAAGATGGGCCGATGTTGAATGTATTTCAGCAACCTGAAATTTAACGATTTTGTGGGCATCTTCGGACCGATATTGGGTCCTGGCAGGGGTGCTGAAGGCATGATCCGCAGATTTCTGAACGACAGACGCGGCAACTATGCCTTGATGACAGTGATCACCATGGTGCCCTTGATGGGCGCGCTGGCGCTTGCAATCGACTACACCGATCTCCTGCGCCAGAAGCAGAACATGCTGAACGCGCTGGATGCCGCCGGGATTGCCACGGCACAGCAGATCGTCACCGGGGCGACCGACACGGCAGTCAAGGCCTATGCGAAGGATTTCTTCGAAGCCAATCTCGGAAAGGTCAGCTCGGCCAATACGGCCCTGACGGTGACGCTGCCCAACAACAACGCAGGTGGCGGCACGCTGAAGCTGTGCGCCAGTTTGACGTTCCACCCCTATTTCCTGCCGGTGGCGGCCATGCTGATCGGAAGAACGTCCACCGATGCCAAAACCTCCGCGTGCTCCGAGATCCGCCTCAAGAACACGCTGGAAGTGTCTCTCGTGCTCGACAATTCCGGCTCCATGAGCATCAACGGCTCCGGCACCGGCCAGCCGCGAATAGATTTGCTCAAAAAGGCCGCTACCGAGCTTGTCAATACGATGGCGCTCCAGGCCGCACAAATGAGGCAGGTCACCAGGCCGGTGCAGTTCTCGCTGGTCCCGTTTTCCGCCTCGGTCAATGTTGGCCCAGCCAACAAGGACGCAACCTGGATGGATACGACCGGCATTTCGCCAATCCATCACGAGAACTTTGATTGGCAGTTCATGTACAAGAACGCGTCGTCTGGTTATGACTCGAATAAATACATTGAAAAGGTCGGCAGTGCTTACTGGAAGCGCGGCAGTGGCTGGGGCACCGGGCAATACGGCCAAAATACCACGGCGACGCGGTTCAGTCTCTTTGCAAACGACATGAAGGCCACGACCTGTACGAAAAAGAACTCGAACGGCAGTTGCAAGACCTCTGTGACCGCCCAATACGAAGCCTGGAAGGGCTGCGTGGAGGCGAGGCCGTATCCCTATAACGACGACGACACGTCGCCGACCACTGGCACGCCCGCCACCATGTTCGTGCCGATGTTCGCGCCGGACGAAGCTGGCAATTTCTGGACCGACACCACTCGCACCAGCACATCGACCTGGGGTTACGCCAACAATTGGTGGATCGATTATTCCGACACGCTGACTGTCACCAAACGCCAGGCGGATATGCGAAAGTATTTTCTGACAAAGCCCTGGGACGCATCGAGTACTGCGGCCGATGATGGGCCCAATTCGGCATGCACGACCGCCGCGATCACGCCGTTGCAGGACATAACCACCACCGACGGCAAGAAAATCCTGACGGATGCCATCAATGCCATGGCCCCGACGGGCAACACCAACGTGCCGGAAGGGCTGGCCTGGGGCTGGCGGACGGTGTCGAGCAACGAGCCATTCACAGAAGGCCGGCCGAACACTGAAAGGGGCAACGACAAAGTCGTCATCGTGCTGACCGACGGCGCCAACACCTACAGCATCGGCCCCACAAACGACATGACCAGCAGCTATGCTAAGGACGGATCGACCTACGCCGCCTATGGTTATACCGGCCCGAAAACGGGGGAAACCGCGACCCGCCTTTTCGTCAACACGACCGTCCCCAAGACAACTTATACGGCGGCCAACTACACAACCGCGCTTGACCAGCAGATGCAAACGCTTTGCACCAATGCGAAGAATTCGAACATTCTCTTGATGACGGTCTCGCTTGACCTGGTTACCACCAAGCCGGCGGAAAAGACCGCCATAGACGCGCTCAAGAAATGCTCCTCGGATTCGCGCTTCCGCAAGGATCCGACCGACCCGAGCAAACCGGCGAAGCTGTATTGGAACGCGACCGGCGCCACCTTGTCGCAAAGTTTCAAGGAAATCGCCGACGAACTGTCGAACCTGCGCATCGTCAGCTGATCGGTGCGATCTTTCGAACACGGCGCTCCGCCTCGGCGGGGCGTTTTGTTGCGGCGTTGCTCACGTGTCCGTGCATTTGGTTAGCGCCTGGTGAAGCGCTATCCGCGCAATCGAGCAGTTTCCCAAACCCATCCTTCAACGTTTTGTGAAACTGTGGCGGCATTGAAGAATCCGCAGGCGGGGCCGCTTACATCACATGCGTGAACTCTGGCGCACATTCCGGCGTGACTTCTGGCGTGACCGCCGCGGCAATTACGCTCTGATGACCGTTGTGGCGATGGTGCCACTGATGGGCGGAGTGGCAATGGCTGTCGACTACACCGGCGTGGTCAGCGAGAAGCAGAGGGTGGTCAACGCGCTCGACGCCGCCAACTTCGCCACCGCGCGCCGGCTGGTGGAAGGCGCCACCGACGACCAGTTGCGGGCCTATGCGCTCGACTTCTTCAAGGCAAACCTCAACGACGTCGATCCCGCCGACACGACGCTCAGCGTTACGCTGCCCAGCAGCACGACCGGCGGCGGCATCGTCAAGCTGTGCGCCAGCCTGGTCTACAAGCCCTATTTCCTGCCGGCAGCGGCGATGCTGATCGGCAGGACGTCGGAAAACGTCACCTACTCCGTGTGTTCGCAAGTCCGGCTGAAGAACACGCTGGAAGTGGCCATGGTGCTCGACAATTCGGGGTCGATGTCGAACACGGGCACGGGTGCCGGACAAAAGCGCATCGACCTTCTCAAGCAAGCCGCCAAGCAGCTCGTCGACACGCTTGCCTTGCAGGCCGCGATGATCAAGCAGATCGACAAGCCGGTCCAGTTCAGCCTTGTGCCGTTCGCCGCCTCGGTCAATGTCGGCGCCAGCAACGACAACGCGTCGTGGATCGACGCCTACGGGCTGTCGCCCATCCACAATGAGAATTTCGCCTGGTCGACGCTTAACGCAGCCGACAAATATGCCCAGAAGATCGGCGGCATCTGGTACAAGAAAGGCACTGGCTGGGGTGAGCAGGAGGGGCAGATGCTGACCCGCTTCTCGCTCTACCGCGACATGAAGGTGGTCACCAGCCACGAGCGCATCGTCGGCAGCAAACGCGTGGTCTGCGACAAATATCGCGCCAATCATACATGCTCGGACAGCCACAACGAATACGACTACAACGACACATACGGACCGTTCGCCAGCTGGCAGGGCTGCGTCGAAGTGCGGCCCTATCCCTATAATGTCAACGACGCGCCGGCCTCCGGCGGACCGAACAACACCGGCACCGGCGTCGGCGATCCCGCGACCATGTTCGTGCCGATGTTTGCGCCGGATGAGCCGGGCAATCATTGGTACATAACGCAGGACCCCGACGAGGTGGCCCCCAAGACCTATGGCGCGGCCAACAGCTGGTGGAACGACGATCCGGCGAGCACCACCGGCAAGACCAGGCAATCCAACATGGCCAAATATTTCCAGCCACGGCCGATGAACGCGCCGGTGCTGGGGACGGGTGCCGGTCCGAATTACAGCTGTACCACCACGCCGATCACACCCCTGACCGACGTCGCCAACGCCGCCGGGCTGACAAAGATCAAGGCTGCGATCGACCTTATGGCGCCCAACGGCAACACCAATGTGCCGGAAGGCATGGCCTGGGGCTGGCGCACCGTCTCCAGCACGGAGCCTTTCACAGGAGGACGTCCTGAGACGGAGCGCGGCAACGACAAGGTGGTCATCGTGCTCACCGACGGCGAGAACACCTATTCGACGGTGAGTTCCGACCCCGCCGGCAACAAGTCGACCTATGCCGGCTATGGCTATGCCGGCGTCGGCTACAACGGCACTGCGGTCACCCGCCTGTTCGGCGGCACGTCGAGCGCCATCGGCCAGCTCAACTATTCGTCGAGCAACTACACCGCCGCGCTCAACGAGCAGATGGCGACGCTGTGCAACAACGCCAAGGCGGCCAACATCATGGTGATGACGGTGGCGCTCGATATGTCGACGACCGACGCCGGCGACAAGAGCGCGATGGAGGCACTGAAGACGTGCTCGTCGGACTCGCGCTTCCGCAAGGATCCGACCGACCCGAGCAAGCCTGCAAAACTGTTCTGGAACGCGACCGGCGCCACGCTGTCCGACAATTTCAAGGAAATCGCCAACGAGCTCTCGAACCTGCGCGTGGTGAGCTGAGGGTTGAAGCTGCTGATCTTCCCCCTTGCGGGGGAAATTGGCGGCTTCGCCGCTTTCGCCAATTTTCGACGCTGGCGCAAAGGCTCCCGCCATCATGCTCTTGCGGTGAGTCAAAACGCGTGCTCGGTATCGTCACCTCTTCCCGGAGATCGCCCGTGCCCGAAACCGCCAACCATCTCGCCTTCGCGCTGGTCTGCCTGGGCATGGTGCTGACGCCCGGGCCGAACATGATCTACCTGATCTCGCGCTCGCTGTCGCAAGGCCCCAAGGCCGGGCTGTTCTCGCTCGGCGGCGTGGCCGTCGGCTTTCTGTTCTATGTCGTATCGGCTGCGCTGGGCATCACCGCGCTGCTGCTTGCCGTGCCGTTTGCCTACGACGCACTGCGCATTGCCGGCGCGCTCTATCTGCTATGGCTCGCCTGGCAAGCGGTGCGGCCCGGCGGGCGCTCACCATTCCAGGTGCGCGAACTGCCGAAGGACAGGCCGCGCAAGCTGTTCGCCATGGGTCTAATGACCAATCTGCTCAACCCCAAGGTGGCGGTGCTTTATCTGTCGCTGCTGCCGCAGTTCATCTCGCTGGGCAAGGGCCATGTGCTGTCGCAGCTTCTGGTGCTCGGCGCCACGCAGATCTCGATCAGCCTGACCGTCAATGCCATCATCGCGGTAACGGCCGGTTCGATCGCCACCTTTCTTGCCGGACGGCCGCTATGGATGATCATCCAGCGCTGGATGATGGGCACGGTGCTCGCCGCGCTGGCGCTTAAAATGGCGACCGACGCGCAACGCTGATCGGACGCAGCGCGCCGAGACTACATCGGCCGCCGACCTTCCCATTCGAATCGGCCGGCCGAACCTGCACGGAGGCCAGCGATTGAGATTTTCGCAGCCCTGCCCGGCAAAAGCCATGATCGCCGCTAAGTCAGGCAGGCATGACAATGATCTGCACCACCAATCACCCGCTCGCGCAAACCCGCTCTGGCGCAGCAAGTCCAAAACCAAACAGGCGCCTACTGCTGATCGGCCTTGCAGCCATGGCCGGCCTCGCTGCTTGCAGCACGGTCTCGGTGCCGACCGGCGAAGGCGCCGGTGTGTCGTCCTCGGCCACCGCGACGCTGGCCGGCATCCGAGCTTCGGCCGGACTGCCGGCGCTGGTGCCGGACGCCCAGCTCGAGCAGGCCGCTCGGCAGCAGGCCGGCTATATGGCCTCACGCGAACGCATGAGCCACACGACGGGCTGGGGAAAGGATTTCGCGTCGCGGATGAAGGACAATGGCGTGCGGGGCGCCGCCGCCGAGAACATCGCCGAGGGCCGCTTCGACCAGCAGAAACTGTTCGACATATGGATGCATTCGGCTGGCCACCGCCGCAACATGCTCGATCCGGATTTCAGCCGCTTCGGCCTCGCCTATGTACGCGACGGACGCGACAGCGCCATCCGCTACTGGAGCCTGGTGCTCGGAAAATAGCAGCCAGCGGTTACGGCGCGAGCCAGCCGTCAGCCTTTCGCGATCAGCTCGCCGATATCCCCGGCCGACAGGGGTTCGCTGAAATAATTGCCCTGCACCTCGTCACAATTGTTCTTGCGCAGGAAGGCGACCTGGTCTTCCGTTTCGACACCTTCGGCCAGCACCCGAAGGTTCAACTTCTGCCCCAGGGAAATCACGGCGCCAGTGACCGCCTGATCGTTCTCGTCGGTCGCGAGATCGTTGATGAAGGACTTGTCGATCTTCAGCCGCGCCACCGGAAACGTCTTGAGGGCGCTGAGACTGGAATAGCCTGTTCCGAAATCGTCGATCGATATCTGCACGCCGAGCTTTTGCAGTCCGTTCATCGTTGCGACCGCCAGCTCGAAATCCTGCATGATCAGGCTTTCCGTCACTTCGAGCTCGAGATACCTCGCCTCCAGGCCGCTTTCCTTCAATGCGTTGACGACGCGGTCGATCAGGTTCTTCTCCCGGAACTGCCGCGCCGACACGTTGACGCAGACGGTTACGGGCGACAGACCGGCGCGCTGCCAGGCTTTGTTCTGCCGGCAGGCTTCGTGCAGGATCCAGTCGCCGAGCGGCACGATCAGCCCGGTCTCCTCGGCGGTCGGGATGAACATCGCCGGCGAAACCAGGCCTCGCGTCGGGTGGTTCCAGCGCACCAGCGCTTCGACGGCGAAAACCTGCCCCGATCGCAGATCCACCTGTGGCTGATAATGCAGAGCGAATTCCGACCGGGCGAGCGCGTTTCGCAATTCCTCCTGAAGCAGGAATTTTTCATGTGCCGTTGAGTTGAACTCCGGGGCATAGAACTGGAAATTGTCGCGGCCGAATTCCTTGGCGCGATACATGGCGGCGTCGGCATTGGCCAACAGCGTATCCGGGCTGGTCCCGTCCTTCGGGTAATTTGCGATGCCGATGCTGGCCGTCGTTCTCAGCCGATGCTCTCCGACAAGAACCGGTTCCGCGATCGCATCCCTGATCGTCTGCAGGGTTTCCGAGACCACATCGACATTCGTGGTTTGGTCGAATAGGACGATGACAAATTCGTCGCCGCCAAGCCGCACGACGGTGTCGGTGGCCTTCACGCATCCAACCAAACGGCTGGCGACGGTCTTGAGGAGTTCGTCGCCGGCATTGTGGCCAAACGTATCGTTCACCAGTTTGAAATTGTCGAGATCGATGAACACCACCGTCATCCAGCGATTGTATCGCTGCGCGTAGAGGACCGCCTGGGAAAGCCGATCCTCCAGCAAAGCGCGATTGGGCAGGCCGGTCAGCGCATCATGGTTGGCCATGAAGTGGATCTGGTCTTCCGCCAATTTGCGCTCGATCGCGATGCCGGCAATGTGTGTGGTGAATTCGATCAGGCGGGTCTCGGCATGGGTGGGTTCGCGCACGGTCATCGAATACATGGCAAAGGCGCCCAACACGACGCCCCGATGCGACAGGATCGGGGTTGACCAGCACGAACGATAGCCATGGGCTGCCGCCAGTTCGCGGTAATCGTCCCAAAGCGGATCCTGCAGAACATCGGTAACAATGACCGGTTCCCGCCGGTAGATGGCGGTTCCGCAGGATCCCACCTTGGGACCGATGGCCGCCCCATCGATGGCGCTCGTATAGGCTTTCGCCAGGCCCGGCGCCGCACCGTGACGCAAATGAATGCCGTCCTTGTCGAGCAGCAGGACGGAACCGAATATCCCCTTCAACTGAGCCTCGACGAAGCGCATGAGGCGGTCGAGCACGTCCTCCAGCGGCGCGCTCGTGGCAATCATTTCGAGGATCTGCGCCTGCCCGCTGCGAAGGACATCCGCCTGCTTGCGGGCGGTGATGTCGTGGGCAATGCCAACCAGGCCGAAGATTTCATTTTGGCGATTGCGCAACGGCACCTTCGTCGACGAAAGCCATTTGCCGTTCCCCAACGCATCCACGACAAACTCTTCCGCATCGATCACTGGTTGTCCGCTCTTGAGCAGGCGCTGCTCGACCAGGCGAAATTTCCGCGCAACTTCCGGGGGGTGGAGATCAAAATCGGTCAAACCGATCATGTCGCTGGTCTTGTTGCGGCCGCTATCGGTCGCAAGGGCGCTGTTGACCACGACGAAACGGCTTTGCGTATCCTTGACCCAGAGATAATCGGGCACCCAGTCGATCAGCGCCTGCAGCGAAATGCGCTCGTCGACGATCTGCCGATTGGCGAGGAGTTCAGTGATGTCCTCATGCGTGGCGATCCAACTGCCATCGGGCATGGGCTGGTTACGGATCTGGATTGTGCGACCATCGACAAGTTTGGCGGTCCAGAGCCGCGAAGCCTTGCCCGAATTGATCGAGCGAGCCGTTGCGAGATAGGTGTCGGCGGCCGTCGCCGCCGTGCCGGCGGCGACGCGGCGTTCGACTATTTCGCTCAGTGTCACGCCAGGCCGCAATTCCTCGGGCGCAATGCGGTAGATTTCCGCATAGCGCCGGTTGCTCAGGATCAGCCGTTCATCGGCATCGAAAAAGCAGATGCCTTGCGAAATATTCTCGATCGCAGTCTCGAAGCGCAGGGTCTGCCCTTCGAGACCCGCAATGGTCGTGCGAAGTTCTCCCTCGAGCGTATCGTAGGAAACGTCAGCCAGTCTTGCCAATGCGGCTACGCCCACCGGCCCGCGCGCCCCGACGGATCTTCTGGATGACTTCGTGACCAAACAGACCTCCTCCGGTTTGGCACCTGAAACAAGAAAGGGCCTCTGTCGTGCCAAATGAAAGTCGACTGACAATGTTACAGATGTGCTAATTCAAGATGAACTGTAACGGAATTGGAGGCGTCAGCAACCAGATACCAAAGGTGCAAATGTCATTTCAAATCAACTTCCAACGGCTCATTATCGATATTCTTTTGCACACGCGGGTTTTGACGATCATCCGAGCAACAAATCATCAGGGGCAACCAGCTTGCTGCCAGCGCTACCGGCGCCCGCCTCAATCCATATGCGCGGCAGGAGCGGCCGCGCCGGCCGGAGCGGTCTTCGGCTTGCGCAGCAGGAAGACAAACGGAATGGCAACCAGCGTCATCACCATCAGCAGTTTGAAGTCGTTGACGTAGGAGATCATCATCGCCTGGATGTTGACCATGCGGTCCACCTGCGAAAGTGCCGTCGGATCGCCGCCTGCTGCCGCCGGCGAGGCCGCCCACAAATTGGGGTTGAACGGGTTGATGAAAGCCGACAGTTCGGTGTGATTGACCTGCGTGTTGCGCACCATGAGAACCGTCACCACCGACACGCCGATCGACGAACCGAGATTTCGAACCAGGCTGAACAGGGCCGTGGCGTCGGTGCGGAAGCGCACGTCGAGCGTGGCGAAGGCCACCGTCGACAGCGGCACGAACACCATGCCCATGCCGAGGCCCTGGATGACGCCGGAGCTGAGGATCAGCCAATTGTCCATCTGCGGCGTGAAGGAGGACATGGTGTAGAGCGACTGCGCGGTGAGCAGAAAGCCGATGACGACGAGGATCCGGGCGTCGATCCTGCTCATGAGCCGCCCAACGACAAGCATCGAAATCATCGTGCCGACACCGCGCGGCCCCAGGACGACGCCGATGGTGACGGTTGGATAGCCGAAGATGGTCGACAGCATCGGCGGCAGCAGCGACATCGAGGCCAGGATCAGCACGCCCATGACGAAGATGAAGGCCAGGCCGGTGACGAAATTGCGGTCGAGGAAGATCTTGGGGTCGATGAAAGGACGTTCCGCCGTCAGTGTATGGATGATGAAAACCCAGAAGCCGGTGATCGAAAGAGCAAGCTCGATCCAGATTTCGACCGAGGAAAACCAGTCGACCTCGCCGCCGCGGTCGAGCAGCAGCTGCAGTGCGCCGACGCCGAGCGAAATCATGGCGAAACCGAAGAAATCGAAGCTGCGGATCCGCCGGGCAACGACCGGCAAATAGGCTGCCATGCCGAGGAAGGCGATGATGCCGACCGGCAAATTGATGAAGAACACCCAGCGCCAGTTGAAATTCTCGGTCAGCCAACCGCCCAGCGTCGGACCCAGGATCGGCCCCAGCATGATGCCGGCGCCCCAGATGGCCATCGCCTGGCCGTGGCGTTCCCTGGGGTTGATGTCGAGCAGGAAGGTCTGCGACAGCGGCACGATGGCTGCGCCGAACACGCCCTGCATCAGCCGGAAGAACACAATGCTCTCCAGGCTCCAGGCAATGCCGCACAGCATCGAGAACACGGTGAAGCCGACAACCGCCGCCAGGAACAGTTCCTTGCGGCCGAAGCGGTCGGCCAGCCAGCCGGTCACCGGCGTCATGATCGCGGCGGCAACGATGTAGGAGGTCAACACCCAGTTGATGTTGTCGGGCGACGCGCCGAGGTCGCCGGTCATGGTCGGCAGCGCGACATTGGCGATCGTGGTGTCGAGCGCCTGCATGACCGTCGCCAGCATCAGCGCCACGGTGATCAGGCCGCGATGCGGCACTTCCTTGAAAGGTTCTGGTGTGGTCATGATGCGGAACTTCCGACAGGTAACAAAAACGTGTACATTAGGTTTCCAGGCGGCGAGGCCTTCTCTGGTGAAGAGACCCTCATCGCGGTGGGACGCGATCTATCGATGTGGGGGTTACATCGATCGAAGGTCTCGACACATCAGGCGCTTGCCGCCCGGAAATCCAAGGTCCGAAGGATGGGCGCCGAGATGGTCCAGGTTCTGGGCAGGCCGCGATGCGGCCCGGTCCAATCCACCCCTCGTTCAACCTGCCGTCGGACCGATCCTGTCATCTCAACTTCACCTCGCCTGCGGCGGGCGTTCTGCCGGGCCGTGATCCTGCTTTTCGAGATCACGGTCCATTCACAGTCTATTGTGCTTCGCCTGCGGTGGCGTGGCCGAAGATAGCGGGGAACCCGCGAGCAACGCCGGTATCCACCGTAACCGAGGCGCTCATGCCGGTGCGCAGCGCCATTTTGGCGTCGGCATCGGTCAGCTCCAGGCGCACCGGAATGCGCTGCGTGACCTTGACCCAGTTGCCGGTGGCGTTTTGAGCTGGCAGCAGCGAAAACTCCGCGCCGGTGCCGGCGCCGATCGCCTTGACGGTGGCCTCGAAAGTTCTGCCCGGATAGGTGTCGACGACGATCTCGGCCTTCTGGCCAGGCTTCATGTGGGTAAGCTGGGTTTCCTTGAAATTGGCATCGATCCAGGTGTCGCCGGTCTCCACCAGCGCAAACAGCGGCGTGCCGGAACCGACATACTGGCCGACCTTGAACGAGGAGGCCTGGCTGATGACGCCGTCGGCCGGCGCCTTGACCGTGGTCTGCGCCAGATCGTAGGCGGCCTTGTCGCGCGCGGCGAGTGCGGCCATCACGGTCGGATGCTTGTCGGTCTCGATATCGGGATTGCCGGCGAGAGCGGCCTTGGCGCTGATGATGCCTTGCTCGGCAACGGCCAGTTGCTGCCTGGCCTTGTCGAGATCGTTCTTGGCCTCGTCCAGCGACGATTTGGCGTTGATGCCCTTCTGGGCAAGGTCGGCGGCGCGGTCATACTGCGACTGCGCGTAGTCGACCTGGCTGGCATCGGACTTTTCCTGCGCCAGCGCCTGGCTGTAGGCGGCGCGCAGCTGTTCGATACCGACGCGTGCGACTGCGACCGCCGCGTCGGCCTGCGCCAATGCGATCCGGTAGGGCTCGGGGTCGATGGCAAACAGCACATCGCCCTGCTTGACCTGCTGATTGTCCGAGATGCCGACCTGAACGATGCGGCCGGCCGTGTCCGAGGCGATCGACACCTTCGCCTGCTGCAAATTGGCGTTCTCGGTTTCCTGATAGCGACCGCCGGTCACCCAGACATAACCGCCGCCAACGGCCAGCGCGGCCGGCAGGGCGACCATCAACAGCAAGCGGCCGATGCGGCGCTTCTTGACCGGAGCCGGAGCGGGCTGCACCGGGGGAGCCACCGCGACAGGTGCTGCGGCCGGCTGTGCAGGCGCTTCGGCAACCGGCTGTGCCGGCGCCTCGATCTTGGTTACATTCTCGTCCAGCTTGGCTGCCGCGTTCATGCTGCTGCCCCTTCCGTACTCTTCAAGGACGACGTCTCGCCGTCCGCCAGGTTTTGCACGATGGTGTCCAGCGCCCGGATCAGGACGCGGCGGTCGTCCGGCGAAACCCCGACCAGCGATTCCTCATAAACTTCGCCAGCAAGGCTTTTGACCTCGGCATAGGCCGCGTTCGCCTTGGCTGTCGGGAAGATCATACGCACGCGCCGGTCAGTTGCGTCGGAGCGCCGCTCGATCCAGCCGCCCTCCTCCATCCGGTCGACGAGGCGTGAAACGCTGATCGGCTCGATTTCGAGGAGTTCGGCGAGGCGAGCCTGGGCGACGCCCGCCTCCTTGGCAACGCGAACGAGAAGCCGCCATTGTGCCGAGGAAAGGCCAAGTCCGCGGGCGCGCGCCTCGAAGCGCTTGCGCATGAGGCGCTGCACGTCGTGGATCAAAAAGCCTAATCTATCTATGCCGTCGGAAACCATGAGCGGTATATATTATAAGCGTGCTTACCATTCAAGGCGCCGCATTGCACCAGAGCCGAAAAAGAGGGATGGCAGCCATGCAGATGCGGTCATGGTGGCGGCGCAATCAATGCCGGATGCGGATGACCTCCCGACCGAGACGTGAATTGCCGTCGAGAACGCCGCGAGAAGAAAGGTCGTCTTGCGCGTCCCCGCCACCGGCACACCTAGGCTTTCGGCGGCATTTTCGCCGGCGGCGAAGGCATCGAGCCGGCGGTGGTTCCACAGCGCATAGGCAAGGGTGGTGCCCGCACCTAGCGCGCCCAGATATTGTCCCAGCGAGCCAGGCCGAGGCCGCCCAGCAACGGCTTTCCACGATGGTGACCTGCCACAGTCGACCAGCGCCCCTCGATTTTACGACAGGCGCAATTTCGATCAAACTGGCCTCGCAAAAAGCCGACAAAATGTGCCGCCAAATGCGAGGAGACCTATGAACCCGACCGAGAAAGCGCTGTGGTTTGTCGAGAGCCATCTGCCGGAAGCGATCTCGCTTGAAGATGTCGCGCAAAGCAGCGGCGTCTCGCGCTTTCATGTGACGCGCGCCTTTAGCGCCGCCACCGGCCGTTCGGTGATGGGCTATATGCGCGCGCGCCGGCTGACCGAAGCGGCGCGCAAGCTGGCTTCCGGCGCGCCCGACATCCTCGCGGTCGCGCTCGATGCTGGCTACGCCTCGCACGAAGCCTTCACCCGCGCCTTCCGCGATCAGTTCGGCACGACGCCGGAACTGGTGCGCGCGCAGGGCAGCCTCAGCAATCTCGATCTCGTGGAGCCGATCCTGATGGACCAGTCCTTCCTCGCCTCACTGCCGCCGCCGCGCTTCGAGACCGGCCGTCCCTTCCTCATTGCCGGCCTCGGCGAGCGCTACAGCTGCGAAACCAGCGCGGCCATTCCGATGCAGTGGCAGCGCTTCGGTCCCTATATCGGCAACATTCCGGGCGAGACCGCTGACGTCGCCTATGGCGTCTGCGTCAATGGCGACGATGCCGGCAATTTCGACTATATCGCCGGGGTCGAAGTTTCGGATTTCTCGGACCTGCCGAAGGAGCTTTCGCGGGTGCGGGTGCCGGCGCAGAAATACGCCGTGTTCACCCATGCCGAGCACATCTCCACCATCCGCCGCACCGTCAACACGATCTGGAACAAATGGCTGCCGGCGTCGGGGCACGATATAGCCGACGGCCCCGAATTCGAGCGCTACGGCCCGGAGTTCGATCCGCGCAGCGGCAATGGCGGGCTGGAGATATGGGTCCCGGTGGCCTGAACGCCGCTACAGCTCCAGGTTCCAATTCTGGCCGACCAGATCCTTGCCGAAGGCGTGATGGCGCTCTTCGTCCACCAGCCTGAAGCCGGCACTCTCGTAGATGTGGCGGGCGGCGGTCAGGATGTCGTTGGTCCATAGGGTCAGCGTCTTGTAGCCCTTGGCACGAGCAAAGCCGATGCACTCCTGAACCAGCCGCTTGCCGATGCCGAGGCCGCGCGCCGATGGTTCGACATAGAGCAGGCGCAGCTTCGCCACCGCGTCGGATTTGCGCACGACGAAGACCGAGCCGACCACCTCCCCTTGCCGTTCGGCAATCCAGCTGCGTTCCCATTCTGGATCGAAGGATTTTACGAAGGCGCCGAGGATTTCGGCGACCAGCGCCTCATAGGTTTCGTCCCAGCCATAGTCCTGTGCGTAGATCTGTCCTTGGCGGCGCACGACCCAGCCGATGTCGCCGACCTGCAAAGGCCGCAGCATGTAGGGGACTTTGGGCTCCGGGCTGTCGGCAAGGAGTTGCTGCACCGTCTGCATGGCCTTGACCAGCCGGTCCTGTTCGGCAGCGGGAAGCCGCGCCAGCAAGGCCGCGACCTGGTCTTGCGAACCGCGGTTCAGCGGCGCGAAGGCCTGCCGCCCCACCGGCGTCAGCGTGATCGACGACTGCCGCGCATCCGACGCCAGCGGCGCGCGCGCAATCAGCTGCAGGTGCTCGAACTTCTTCAGGAGCCGACTGACATAACCGGCGTCGAGGCCGAGATCGCGGATGAGATCGCTGGCGGTCAGGCCATCGCGATGCGCCAGTTCGTAGAGCACCCGCGCCTCGGTCAGCGAGAAGGCGCTTTTCAGCAGGCCTTCGTCGAGCAGACCTATCTGGCGGGTGTAGAAGCGGTTGAAAGCCCGCACCGCGTCGATGCGTTCCTTGCCGGGTTGATGATGGATCGTCATGGGAAGCCTCCTGCCCATCAACGATCGGTCATTTATTTGACTTAGTCAAGTATCGAGGAGATGCTCCCCCGGTCGTGTCTCAGGCGACGGCGCGGCGGCGCCGTGCGATCAGGACGAACAGGCCGAGCAGCACGACGCTGGCCGCAGCACTGGCGGCGGCAAATTCCGGCACCGGCCGAAAATCCTTGCCGTCGATCAGCAGCGATGCCGCGACCGGGCCGATCGCCAGACCGAAAAGCTGGGCCGCCGGCACCAGAAGCACGGCCGTGCGCGTCTCGTCGGCGGTGATCGCCAGCCGGATCTGATAGGGCACGATGAACAGAAGGATGAAGCCCATGATCAAGGCCGCGACCCAGAAAACCGTCAGGCCGGGGCTGCCGGCGAGCATCACGGAACTGGCGACGGCGACCACGCCGATCGCCACGATGGCGAAGCGGTAATCGATGCGCGCCTCGAAGACGGTAGCCGTCATTGCGCCCAGCACCTGCAATGCCAGGCTGGCCGAGACGATCAGGCCGACGGTGCGGCCATCGATGCCGTATTGTGCGCCAAGTGGCTCGAGAAACGCCCAGACCGAGCCGAAGAACATGAAGTAGCAGAAGACGCTCAGCAAAGCGGCAAGCGAAGGAACGGTCAGCACATTGCTGAACTGTTCCTCCTTGGGCAGGTCGGCATAGCTATCCGGGACGATGAAGGCGACGGCCACCGAGGCGATGCAGACGACGGCAAGAACGATGAAGCCGCCCGCCGATCCGGCGGCCGGGATGACGTAAAGCGCCAGCAGCAGGGCAAGGGCGCATTGCGCCAGGGTCTGAAGGGTGACGAAGAAGCCGCCGATGCGCTCGGCCCGGCGTGAACGGGCGATCAGTTCCGTGGCGACCGCCACCAGCCCACCCTCGGCGAGGCCTGCCACCGCGCGGGCGGCAATCAGCGAGGTCGAGGTCAGCGCATAGGCGGTCGCCCCGTTCGCCAGCGCCAGCAAGAGCAGAAGGACGGCACTTTTCAAGCGCATATTGTGGGCGGACAGCATCATGGCGATGGCCGCCGATCCGATGCCGATGGCGATCATCTCCGCCGTGGCGACCAGCGCGAGTTCGTCACCGCTGACATGCCCTTCGGTGTAGAGCGCGCCGAGAAGCACCGGCTGCAGCCCGAGAATGAGCAGGCCGACCGAGCCGATCCACAATGCCGAGGCGAGTTGCGCCCCAGTGGGGTTGCCGACCAGCCAGTCGCCGTTCCCGGCATCCGCGTTACCAGCAGAAGTCACGGTCGCCTCCCAACGTCCTTGCCTGACGGCAAAAAAACTGACAGTCTGTCAGCATTTAGAAACTGATACTCGATCATATTCGTTTGTCAATCAGTAGCGGGACTTGGCACCAACAAGGCTGGGGATGGTCTTGGCGATCGAATGGTCTGGGCGATCGAGAGGATGGCGGCATGAACGAAGCAGTGCAGATGACGACCGAACCGAGGCGCAGGCCCAAACAGGAGCGCAGCCGCGAGCGCATCGACGCCATCCTGTCGACGACCATGCGGCTGATCGGCGAGAAAGGCATCGACGCCGTCACCATGAAGGAAGTCGGCGCACAGGCCGGCGGGCCGATCGCCACCGTCTATCATTACTTCCCCAACAAGTCGGCGATCCTGGCGATGCTCTACGAGCGATTCTCCGAAGTGAGCCGCGCCCGGCTTGCCGCGATCGTTGCCGACGTCGGCGGGCTGAGCGACGTTATCGCTGCGGCCGACCGGCTGCTCGACGACTACTATGAGCGCGTCGCCGGCGACCCCGCCATTCAGGACCTGCAAAACGCCATCCAGGCTGACAAGGCGCTGAAGAATCTCGACATCGCCGAAACCCGGCGCCAGGCGACGATGTTCTGCGACCATGTCGGCCCCTTTCTCGCGCCAGAGCGACGCAATGAGTTCGGCCGTATGGTTTTCCTGATCTTCCAGCTGGCCGGCGGCGTCGTGCGCATGGCGCTGACCCAGGACCAGGAGGAAAGCCGCCACACCATCGAGGACTACCGGTCGATCATCCATACGCAGTTGGGACTGTTTCTCTAGCGCCCGATTCGACCCCGTCCGGTCTGGTGGATGAGGTTTTCGAAGCCGTCGGCCAGGTTGGCTGTGCCGGCGGCAACAATCTTCGACAGGTTCCTGGCGCGACCTGGGGTCTTGTTGGCATCGAGCAGCACGGCCCTGCCCTCATGCACGACAAAGTCGAATTTGCCATAGTCGAAGCCCAGCTTCCGACGCAAGGCGCGCAGTTCGTCGGGAACCGCAACCGGCTCCCGGCGGACGGTGTCGTCGCCCTTGACCAGGCGCTGCGGCGAGACATAGCGGGTGCAGCGCTCCCGATCGCCGCAGAATATCCAGAACCGCGCCGCAAACCCGTCGGGCTCGATTTCGGGAATGAATTTTTCCACGATCAGGTCGGCACGCCTGAAAATCTCCGGCGCCACATCGGCCAGCGAGGCATGCACCTGATAACGGCCGAAGGTCTGCGCGCCCGGGAAAGGCACTGCCTTGCCGGCGCGAACGGATTTTCGGTTGAGCTGCTCCTCGGGCGTCCCCCAATGATTGAGGTTGCTCTTGACGATGACCTGGCCGCTCCAGTTGGCACCCTCCTCGAGGATCGCACCACTGATGCGGCGCTTGGAAATGTCGGTTGCACCAAGATTGAGACAAATCGGAAATCCGCGCGCGTAGTCGACATAGTCCGATGGCGTCACTGTCGCGTCGACATGCAGGACGGCAATATCGGCGTTATGACTTGCCGAGGGTCCACGCATGATCTGCACGGAGTGACCGCGCCGTTTCAGCTCCGCCAGGACGTCGAACAGCATGTAGGGGCTGTCCTGGCGCAGCAGGAGGCCCCGCCGGCTCTGGAAGCGGTCAAATTCATGCGTTATGACGGCAATGCGGGCCATGGCCTTTCCTGCATGAGGTAACTCGCAAGGCAACCAACAGCCTGGAAGGAAATATGTCCAGCCTTTCCCCAAACCGTTCCGCATGACTGAGCATTGGGACGCAATTCGCCGTCATTGGCGGCTTCTCGGGTCGCCGCTGTGTCCGCCCCCGGAAGCTGTCGCCGCCTATGAGCGCGAACTTAGCCTGCAATCAGTCGATGTGGTGCTGCTCGGGGTCACGCCGGAGCTTGCCGGCCTCGGAAGGACCATGCTCGCGATCGACGAGTCCACTGCCATGATATCGGGCATCTGGCCGGGCGATACCGCCTCACGCAAGGCGGTGATCGGCAACTGGCTGGAGTTGCCGCTGGGCGACGAAAGCGCCGGGGCGGTGATCGGCGACGGCTGTCTGTCGGCGCTGGACTCCTCGGTTGCACGGCAGGCGCTGCTTGCCGAGATCGCGCGTGTGCTGAAGTCCGATGGGCGGGCTGCATTGCGCGCCTATGCAAGCCCTCAGGTGCCGGACGATCTGCAGGAGGTCCGGGCGCTGACGCTGTCCGGTGGTGTCGCGACCTTCCACGAACTCAAATGGCGCATTGCCATGGCTTGTGCCGGCGGCGATCCCGACCGCGCCATTCCGGTGCGGGCGATCCTCGACGCCTTCGATGCGCTGTTTGCCGACCGGGAGGCCCTTGCCGCGACGACCGGATGGGAGATGCCGGTCATCGGCACCATCGATGTCTATGCGAATTCGCAGACTGTCTACAGTTTCGCCCCGGCGGCGACGCTGGTCGAAGAGGCGAGCCGGTTTTTTGACAGTGTCCGCCTCGCGCCGACAGGGACCTATGGGCTGGCTGAACGCTGTCCGCTTCTGGTGCTTATATCGCCGCGGCGCCGGTAGGGTCTGCCGTCGGATCGCGGCACGGCTCCAATTGGCACAATTGTGCTCACCGTTCGCCTTGACTCTCGAAAGCCACGCGCTTATTTCAGCGCACGTTAGCACTCTCCCCAGGTGAGTGCTAACGCACATCCGGCACCGCCGGATCGAGGAACAGCTCTCACCGTTCTCATTCGAGGAAGAAAAAATGGCAAAGTCGAAGTTCCGCCCGCTTCATGACCGCGTGGTCGTACGCCGGGTCGAATCCGAATCCAAGACCGCCGGCGGGATCATCATCCCGGATACGGCAAAGGAAAAGCCGCAGGAAGGCGAGATCATCGCCGTCGGCTCCGGCGCTCGCGACGAAGCCGGCAAGCTGGTCCCGCTGGACGTCAAGGCCGGCGACCGCATCCTGTTCGGCAAGTGGTCGGGCACCGAAGTCAAGCTCAATGGCGAAGACCTTCTGATCATGAAGGAATCCGACATTATGGGCATCATCGGCTGATCATCGGCCTCACCGTCAACTAATTTCGGGCTTGATCGCAAGCCCCCTGCCAGGAGCTAAAAAATGGCTGCTAAAGACGTAAAATTCTCCCGCGACGCCCGCGAGCGCATGCTGCGCGGCGTCAACATCCTCGCCGACGCAGTGAAGGTCACGCTCGGCCCCAAGGGCCGCAATGTCGTCATCGACAAGTCGTTCGGCGCACCGCGCATCACCAAGGACGGCGTCACCGTCGCCAAGGAAATCGAGCTTGAAGACAAGTTCGAAAACATGGGCGCGCAGATGGTCCGCGAAGTTGCTTCGAAGACCAACGACATTGCCGGCGACGGCACCACGACCGCGACCGTTCTGGCGCAGTCGATCGTCCAGGAAGGCCACAAGGCCGTTGCCGCCGGCATGAACCCGATGGATCTGAAGCGCGGCATCGATCTGGCCGTCACCGAAGTCGTCGCGGCTCTCGGCAAAGCTGCCAAGAAGATCAAGACCTCCGAGGAAGTTGCCCAGGTCGGCACGATCTCGGCCAATGGCGACGAGTCGGTCGGCGCCATGATCGCCGAAGCGATGCAGAAGGTCGGCAATGAAGGCGTCATCACGGTTGAAGAAGCCAAGACCGCCGAGACCGAGCTGGAAGTCGTCGAAGGCATGCAGTTCGACCGCGGCTATCTCTCGCCCTACTTCGTCACCAACGCCGACAAGATGGTTGCCGAGCTCGAGGACGTCTACATCCTCCTGCACGAGAAGAAGCTGTCCAACCTCCAGGCCATGCTGCCGGTTCTCGAAGCCGTCGTGCAGACCTCCAAGCCGCTTCTTATCATCTCGGAAGACGTCGAAGGCGAGGCTCTGGCCACGCTGGTCGTCAACAAGCTGCGCGGCGGCCTGAAGATCGCCGCCGTCAAGGCGCCGGGCTTCGGTGATCGCCGCAAGGCCATGTTGGAAGACATCGCCATCCTCACCGGTGGCCAGGTCATCTCGGAAGACCTCGGCATCAAGCTCGAGAATGTCGGCCTCAACATGCTCGGCCGCGCCAAGAAGGTGTCGATCTCCAAGGAGAACACCACCATCGTCGACGGCGCCGGCAAGAAGGCCGAGATCCAGGGCCGCGTTGCCCAGATCAAGCAGCAGATCGAAGAGACCACGTCGGACTACGACAAGGAGAAGCTGCAGGAACGTCTGGCGAAGCTCGCCGGCGGCGTTGCGGTGATCCGTGTCGGCGGCGCGACGGAAGTCGAAGTCAAGGAAAAGAAGGACCGCGTCGATGACGCCCTCAACGCGACCCGTGCGGCCGTGGAAGAAGGCATCGTTGCAGGCGGCGGCGTCGCTCTCCTGCGCGCTTCGGCCAACATCAAGGTCACCGGCGTCAATGCCGACCAGGCTGCCGGCATCAACATCGTTCGTCGTGCACTGCAGGCTCCGGCCCGTCAGATCGCTTCGAACGCAGGTGCTGAAGCTTCGATCGTCGCCGGCAAGATCCTCGACAACAAGGGCGCGACCTACGGCTACAACGCCCAGACCGGAGAGTATGGCGACATGATCGCCATGGGCATCGTCGACCCGGTCAAGGTCGTTCGCACCGCTCTCCAGGACGCGGCTTCGGTCGCCGGCCTGCTCGTCACCACCGAAGCCATGATCGCGGAGGCTCCCAAGAAGGAGTCGGCCGGCGGCGGCATGCCTGGCGGCATGGGCGGCGGCGGCATGGGCGGCATGGGCGGCATGGATTTCTAATCCAAGCTATCTGGCTTATGCATACGGAAAGGGCGCCGAGAGGCGCCCTTTTTTGTTTTGGAAAGCGGATGGTTAGGCGGCGCTGTCCGCCTGCCGCGCAACCTTGCCTGCAAGCACCGCCTGCTCGACAAGTGCCGCCACCTCGTCGGCCACCACCAGCACCGGTGCACGGTCGCGGGTGGCCCGCGCAATCACCATAAGCCCTTCCAGCGACGATTCGATCAGCAGCGCCAAAGCGTGCGCGCGGCGTTCGGGCACCCCTGCCCTGACGAAGGCCTGTCGCAGCAAGCCGATCCATTGCTCGAAAGCCGATCGGCAGAGTTCCGCCAGTTCCGGCACATCGGTGGGTGAATCCAGCACCACCGGCGCGATGGGGCAACCCAGCGAAAAATCATTGTCCTCCAGCATGCGCCCGACCGACTGGTAGATGTGATGGACGGCCACTGCAGGATCGCTTTCGGCTGCCAGTGCTTCGCCCAGCCTTTTCGTGACGTCGGCAACGCTGTTGCGCGTCACCTCGATGACCAGTTGGTCCTTGCCGCCCGGGAAATGAAAATAGAGCGAGCCGCGCGGCGCCCCGCTGGCGCCCAGAATGTCGTTGAGCGAGGTGCCGTGATAGCCGCGCTGCCTGAGCAACAGGCCTGTGGTCTCGAGTATGCGGGTGCGGGTGTCGTTGGCCATGTCAACCTCTGTCAGCAGTGACGCATTATAGGCCTCGCCAAGAATATGACAATCGGTCTATATAATATGTGGATCAGTCTATATACTATTAAGGAGAGTGACATGCGCAGCTACCGGCTCGAAGGGTTTGGTGGAACCGAATCCCTGGCGATGCGCGACGAGGCGCGGACGGAACCGAAACCGCATGAGATCGTGGTGCGAGTCCGCGCCGCCTCGCTCAATCGGCGCGACACGATGATCCTTGGCGGCACCTATCCGTTGCCGGCGCGGCAAGGCATCGTGCCGCTGAGCGACGGCGCCGGTGACGTCGTCGCAATCGGCGATGCCGTCACCCGTTTTGCCGTCGGCGACCGCGTCACCGGCAGCTACTTCGCCCGCTGGATCGATGGCCGCATCAATGCCGGTCTGATCGACCAGCTCGGCTGTACGCTGGACGGCATGCTGACTGAGTTTGCCGTGCTCGACGAACAATGGGCGGCGCGACTGCCCGATCATCTGAGCTGGCACGAAGCGGCGACGCTGACCTGCGCCGGCGTGACGGCCTGGAACGCGGTGACCGGGACCCGGATTCCGAAGCCTGGTCAATGGGTTCTCACCATCGGTTCGGGTGGCGTTTCGCTGTTTGCTCTGCAGTTCGCCAAGTTGCTCGGCTGCCGGGTTGTCGCCATCACATCGCGCGCGGAGAAGGCCGACAGGCTGCGGGCGCTGGGCGCCGACCTCGTTGTCTCCAGCACCGACATACCGGAATGGGGCGGCTGGGCGCGCGAGCAGACAGGCGGCATCGACCTCGTCGTCGAAACCGGCGGCCCGGCCACCTTCGCGCAGTCGCTGATTGCCAGCACGCTTTATGGACACATCGTGCTGCTGACGCTGCAGGACGCCAGTGGCAGATCGATCGAGATGCCGGCAGCGCTTTATCAGCGCAGCCTCGCCACCATCAGCCGCCTGTTCGTCGGCAGCCGCAGCAATCTCGAGGCCATGCTGCGCGCCGTGTCGCAGCATCGCCTCAAGCCCGTTATCGACAGGGTCTTCCCCTTTGCCGAAGCCCCCGAAGCGTACCGCCACTTCCGGCAGGGCGACGTGTTCGGGAAGGTTGTCATCGACTGCGCCTGACCCAATTGCCCGCTTTTCAACCCCGAACCAGGAGAACGACCATGACCATCCGTGAAGCTTCCGCAGAATGGCAAGGCACGCTGAAGGAAGGCGGCGGCCGTCTGCGGCTTGGCAGCGGCGTCTTCGAAGGCGCCTATTCCTTTCCGTCGCGGTTCGAGAACGGTCCGGGCACCAATCCCGAAGAGCTGATCGGGGCAGCACATGCCGGCTGCTTCTCGATGGCGCTGACCTTCATCCTCGGCCAGGAAGGCCACGTCGCCCGCACCATCCGCACCGTCGCCAAGGTGCATCTCGGCGCGACCGCCGCCGGGCCGACGATCACCCGCATCGAGCTCGAAACGGAGGCGGAGGTCACGGATCTCGCCGAAGACGAGTTCGAACGCCTGGCGCAGTCGGCCAAGGCGACTTGCCTCGTCTCGCGCGCCTTGGCCGGCGTGCCTCAGATCACCCTAAAGGCCGTGCTGGTCAAAGCCGTCAAAGATCGATGAAACCGGGAGAATATGATGAAACAGGAGCTTATCATGGACGCAGTCGGGAATGATTTGTCCCGGCAGACGGCCGAGATCATGCGTCGCTTCAACGATGTGTTCCAGTTGCACGATCCGTCCGCGCTTGCCGAGTTGGTGGCGCAGGATTGCGTTATCGAAAACACCGTGCCGGCGCCGGACGGCGCCCGCCATGCCGGCAAAGAGGCATGCATTGACCTATGGTCGGCGATCGCCACCCAGCCCGGCACGCGCTTCGACCTCGAGGAAACCTTCGTCGCCGGTGAACGGGCGACGATCCGCTGGCGCTACTTCATGGCCGACGGCAACTCCATCCGCGGCGTCAACCTGATGCGTGTCGCGGACGAGCTGATCGTCGAGGCGATGGGTTACGTCAAAGGATAGAAGCGTTGCCCGGCACTCCCGTTCCCAGCCCGGAATCTCGCTCAAGTCGAGTTTCCGGGCCGGTTTTCTGGTCACTGGATGACGCGGTGCAGCTTCACCGTGGTGCTGGGACTATTCTGGATGGTCTGGAAGATCACGCAATAGCGATCCGTGAGTTCGAGCAGTTGGTCGAGCTGACTTTGGGGAGCGTCGGTGTCGATGTCGAACCGCAAGCGGATTTCCTTGAAGCCGACTGGAACACCCGCAGTCACGCCGAGCGTGCCGCGAAGATCGACGTCACCTTCCGCGGAAACTTCGGCGGACCTGATCGGAATTTCGAGCACGGCCGCCGCCGCGCGCATCGAGACACCGGCGCATGCGATCAGCGCCTCCAGCAGCATGTCGCCGGAGCACAGTTCCTGGCCGCTGCCCCCGGCCATCGGATGGATGCCGGCAAGCGCCAGCCCGCGTCCGGTCTCGACCTGGCAGGTGACGGTGGACGCGTCGGCGACGCCTTTGGCCTTCAAGGTGAGGAACGCGGCCTTCGCATCCCTGCGATAGAGATCCTTGATCGGCTCCTGCGTGGCGCGAAATGTTGCGATTTCCATGAACAATCTCCTGTCTTGAATTGTCGTTGTCAAAAATGGCGAGCAGTGGCCGGGCCCTTATTCCGGCACCGCGATGCCGGAGCCGCCGAGCTCAGCCGGAAAGTCCCTGAGCTTGGGCAGCCCGTCTTTCATCGGCAGCACGGTCTCAGCGTAGTTGACGTGAACCCCAGGCGTGAATTTCACGCCTGCTATCGTTGCCGCATAGACATCGACCAGGCCGAGCGGCGGATGAACGGTCATCAGATGACCACCGCATTTCGTGCAGAACTGGCGATCGCTCATTTCGGTCTTCTCGAACCCGGACAGGAACTCCGCGCCCCCGGTGACCTTGACGTTCTGAGGCTTCCACAGCGTGAATGCGTTCACGGGAGACGCCGACCACGATCGACAAGAACCGCAATGGCAATAGCCCATTGCCTCGGCGGCTCCGTGCACTTCGATTTCCACGGCGCCGCAAAAACACCCGCCCTTATGTACCGTCATGACTTTTGTCCCTGGTTGGTTTCGACAGCACTCAGCGCCCACTCTCGGCAGCGCTTGAGCACCGGTGCAGGTTTAGGAGTTCTGGCCGCGAACTGAATGATACGGCGTCCGCCTCGCTTGACAGCGCGTCCGGAACTCGAAAGGGATGGCTCACCGGCTAGCCGGGTGCGGGACGAAACGGAATGGCCGGGGATGCTCTGTCTGACCTGTTGAGGACGGTACGCCTTACCGGCGCGACGTTTTTTGACATTGAGGGCCACGAGCCGTGGGCCGTCTGCTCGCCGGCGCCATCGTCCATCCTGCCGAAGATCCTGCCCGGTGCGGACCATCTGATCTCCTACCATGTGGTAACGGCCGGCCGCTGCTTCGCGCGCATCGTCGGCCAGGAAGCGATCGCGCTGGAGGCCGGCGAAGTCGTCGTCTTCACCAGGAGCGACCCGCACATTATGTCCAGCAATCCGGCGTTGCGCGCCGATCCGCCGACAGCCGACGTTCTCGACATCGCAACAGCCGGCCGGATGCCGTTTTACATCAACTGCGCCGGCGACGGCGCGACCTCGGCCAGGCTGGTTTGCGGCTATCTCGCCTGTGATGCACAGCCTTTCAATCCACTGCTCGAGGCTTTGCCGCCGGTGATCAAGGCCGGAGATGCCAAAGGCGATGGCGGCTGGCTCAGCCAGTTCATCAACCTGGCTGTCACGGAGGTGGCGCAAAAGCGCGCAGGCAGTGAAACGGTGCTCACCAAACTGAGCGAACTGATGTTTGTCGACGTGTTGCGCCGTTACTTGGAATCGCTGCCGCCACAAACCACGGGATGGCTGGCTGGCCTGCGCGATCCGCACCTGGCGAGGGCACTGGCGCTGATCCACGACCGGCCGGCGCATAACTGGACGGTGGAGGCGCTGGCGAAGGACTCCGCGCTGTCGCGCAGCGTGCTCGCCGAACGCTTCACCAGGCTGGTCGGCATGCCGCCAATGCATTATCTCGCCAAATGGCGCATGCAGATCGCCTCGGAGCTGCTCAGCGCCGGCTCCAGCAACATGGCCAGCATCGCCGCTGAAATCGGCTACGAATCCGAGGCAGCGTTCAGCCGCGCCTTCAAGAAGATGATCGGCCTTCCGCCCTCGGCCTGGCGTCTAGGCATCCGGACCGGATCCGGAACCGACGAAGAGTAGGCCGAGGCCTGGCAGCTCCTGTTCTATCGATCAGCCAGCGCCAGCTTGGCGCCAAGCATGACAAAGGCGCCGGCGAAGGTGCGGCGCATCCAGGTCAGCACCATCGGCCGCGACACGACATGGCTGCGGATCGAGGCCGCAAAGATGCCGTAAGCGACGAAGACGACGAAGGTCAGCAGCATGAAGACGCTCGAGAGTTCGAGCATCTTGGCAAATGCGTTCGGTTCGGTCGTGCTGACGAATTGCGGCAGGAAGGCAAAGAAGAAGATCGACAGCTTCGGGTTCAGGATGTTGATCAGGATACCGGAGGTGATGACCTTGGCCGCCGAGCGGGGTGCCGCGTTTTCATCGACGCTCAGGCCGCCCTTCTCGTTCAGCGTGTTCCAGGCCATGTAGAGGAGATAGGCGACGCCGAGATATTTCAGCGTCTCGAAGGCGACAGCACTTGTGTGCAGCAGCGCCGCCAAGCCGGTGATGGCGGCGGCCATATGCGGGATGATGCCAAGCGTGCAGCCGAATGCAGCAGTGATCGAGGCGCGCGCGCCTCGCGAAAGCCCGGCGCTCAGCGTGTAGAGAACGCCGGTGCCGGGCGAAGCCACGACGATCAGCGACGTCAACAGGAATTCGATGCTCATGGTTCCTCCAACGCCCTGCCCGTGGTGGAAGCTATCGGGGGATGTGGGATGAGGCAAGGTGGGCGTCGGCTAGATCGTTGGCATCCCGTGCGCCTTGCGCGCCATCAGGCAATCGTCGCCGCCAGGCATGCAGGCGTGGCAGACGTCCGGGCGGATCTCGTAGATGCCGCAGGCCGTGTGCTTGCCGATCTCGCCCGTAAGCGCCGAACAGCGCACGCCCTCGCAGCGCATGCCGGACAGGTCGGCGGACACGAACTTTTCCGGAATCCGGTCAAGTTGCGCATCGTCCTCGGTCGAGAAGCGCGGCCATTCGGCCGAGTAGGAGCAGCAGGCGCCGCAGCTCTGGCAATCGAAAACCGGCTGGTCGTCCTGTTTTGACGACCGGATATCCCTGGCGGCCAACGCGACCAGCCCAGGCGCTGCGAGATTGCGATCGGCTTGGTGCGGCAAGGCGCTATTTCTTCTTGCCTGCCTTGCCCTTGGGCGTGGCGGCTGGCGCCTCGAACAGATCGGTCGCCGACGGTTCGGCGGCCTTCGGCGCGGCAGCGGGCTTGGCCTGCTTTGCAGTGGCAGCAGCCGGCGCTGCCGGCTGGTCCTTGGTGGAAAACTTTATGGCCATGTCAGTCCTCGTCGGAAAAGCGGGATGATGGTGCGCGCGGATTGCGCAAGCGGCCGATCAGCGCCGAGACCGCTGTGATGTTCATTTCCTCGGGCGACCAGTTCCTCGCCTCGGCAATGTGGTGCGCCGCCAGTTCGCGATGCGTGCTGCCGCTATAGGCGGCATCCTGGTAGGTCACGCGCTCCTGGGTCTTTTTGTCCTCGCGGACATATTCGACCAGATAGTTCGGGGCTTCGGCACGGCCGCGCACGCCGACGCGCACCTGGGCATCGCCATGCGCGCGCTTGCAGCGCTCGAGCTTTTCCAGCACACGGCGGACATATTCGACCGGCTTGTCCAGGCCCGGGACCATGGACGCGATGGTCGCATCGGCATCGATCGGCGTCGGCGGTACGCGCTTGGTGGCCATCAGCGTTTGCCTGCCCGCTTCGGCAGCGCCGCAAGGACTGCGGCCGCTGCCATGTCGTCGGCTTCCTTTTCCTTGCGCAGTTCGCGCAAGCGCGCGGTCTTGGCTTCGCGCGCCTCGCTGACGGCATCACGCTCGGACAGGATGCGGTTGAGTGACATCGACTGGGTTTGCGTCTTGCTGAACAGCGAGCCGGCCTGGTCGGCAGTCTTGGATTGAGTGGTCAAAACTTTCTCCTGTCGGGAGCCTGGTGCCGATAGAGCGAGAGCGGTCTTCGATTACGACCAAAGCAATACGGCAGCGGGGCAGTATGGGCGGTTCAGATTGCTGGATCGTCCCTTAGCACGTTCCGGCCGGCGTGCGGCGCACTTTTAGCGGCATGACGCACAAAATGAAAAAGGCCAGGCACCGCCTGACCTTCCATGAAAGCGCCGCGCATCCAGTTGGATGCGCAAGGCGCTCCTTTCAGCCTTTCATCGGTGCCAGTACATCCGTGGTCACCGGAAGGCCGAATTCCTTATCAGGCCGCCTTCAACTGGTCGGCGGACATCTTGCCCGACTTGTTGTCGCGGGTCATCTCGTAGCCGAGCTTCTGGCCCTCGACGATGTCACGCATGCCGGCGCGCTCTACGGCCGAGATGTGGACAAAAACGTCGGCGGAGCCGTCGTCAGGCTGAATAAAACCAAAACCTTTGGTGGCGTTGAACCATTTCACTGTGCCGGTGGCCATGAAGAACCCTTTCCCTGGCAAATATTCGTTCACCATCGTGCGACTGCACAACAGCGTTTTGTCTCGATTTTTGATGGGGAAGTTCGTCAAAGGCGCGCATCATGCGCGGATAACAAAAGTCGGTCAAACAAATATCGACATGTTTCTTATAGACTTCTTTTAGCGCCGAGTCAATTTCTGGTTTGGCCGGAACCCAAATTCAACCTGAGGGTGCCTGAGGCATAAGCCTCAACTGACGAGGTGGCGGAGCTCAAGGCGTTCCAAAAAATATTCCACGCCCCGGAACCAATCGCAAGCCGGCGCATTTCCGTGGTGTCAGCAATTCAGAGAGCAATCTCGGTAATGCTGGCAAAAGAACGCCTCCCGCACATTAAGCGGTGCGAGAGGCGTTCTTGTAAGTGCCCTTGTCTGACGCAATTCCCAGGGGAAAACCGTTTCACACTTTCCTTAAACTCACGCTGGCGGCCTACAGGATCGCGCTGATCAGCGGCAGGATCTCGTAGTGGAAACCGCGGCCGGAGCTCGACACCGGATCGCCGTCGGTGACCGCTCTTGCCTCGGCTTCGCTGCCGACACGCAGGATCAGCAGACCCCAAGGACCGGCCGGGTCGGCGACCGGCCCGGCCAGGATCATGGTGCCCTCGGCAAGCTTGCCGCGCAGATAGTCGGCATGCCGGCCCATCAACTCCCTCTCCTCCTCCGTCAGGGTGAAGGCGAAGTCCGGCCGAGGCGGGATCAGCCGGCAGTGGAAGATTGTTGGCGCGGTAGTCTCACGCGGTCCATCATTGCTGGCCATCGGTCACTCACCGTGATGTCATTAGTGGTCCTATTCGTCCGGGCCGGGTTCCGGCCAAGTCTCCTTCGCTGCTTCCGCATACCAGTGCCGCATCGCCGGCGTTGCCAACACGGCGTCGACGTAGGCGCGCGTGTCGGGCGCGAGCTTGCCGCCATAGGTGTCGAAGCGGGTGACGACAGGTGCATACATGGCATCGGCCGCGGTGAAATGACCGAACAGGAAGGGGCCGCCTTTGCCGTATTGTTCCCGGCACTGGCGCCAGATCGTTTCGATGCGCGCGCGCTGCATTTCGCCTTCGGCGTCGAGCGGCTTGTGGCCCTTCGGCCGGCGCAAATTCATCGGCCAGCCATAGCGCACCTCGCGAAAGCCGGAATGCATCTCGGTCGCCACCGAGCGAGCCAAGGCGCGGGCGCCGATATCCTGCGGCCAAAGTTTTTTCTCCGGAAACAGGTCGGCCAGATATTCAAGGATGGCAAGGGTTTCCCAGACAATCCTGCCATTGTGATTCAACACTGGCACAAGGCCGGTGGGCGAGACTTTCGCCAGAGCGGCAAAAGTCTCGGGCGTGCGCAGGCGCACGAAACCTTCCTCGAACGGGATCTCCAGATGCTTCATCGCCACCCATGGCCTCAGCGACCAGGACGAAAAGCACTTGTTGGCGATGATGAGCGTAAATTCAGCCAAGGCGGTCTCCCCAAAATTTCGTCACACTAGTCACACGATACGACGCGGCAAAGCGTTTCGGCGACCATATAAGCGACCAGATGCGACGATGATCGCCGCCCAGGGAACCTAAGCCAAGCCGGCCCGTTTGCCTCCTGCGAATGAATCCCCGGAATCCCAGGAGATGCAAAGATGGTGAACAAGGATCAGGTTGCCGGCGTGGCCAAGCAGGTCAAGGGCTCGGTCAAGGAGGCCGGCGGCAAGGCGACCGGCAACAGGCAGACCCAGGCCGAAGGCACTGCAGACAAGACCGCCGGCAAGGTGCAGAAGGTCTATGGCGACGTGAAGGACAAGATCAAAAAGGCGCTCTGACCCGATCTCGCAGGCAATGAGGAAGGCGGCTCAAGGCCGCCTTTTTCTTGTCAGAGGCTGAGACTCTTGCTGAAGGCGCTGGTGAACTTGACCTCGCCGTGGTCGCCGGCCGCCTCGCCCAGCACTACGTCCATGCTGTCCCCGGTTACCCTCACCAGCGCGAAGCCGCCCATATAGGCGGCCTTCGGCTTGAACAGGTCGAGGCCATCGCTCTTGTAGATCATCGGCACTTCGTGCTGATGGCCATGGAAGATGGCGATGACATTGTAGCCCTTCAGCGCCGCCAGCAGCGCCTGGCGGTCGGCCTCGCTCCACCAATGCGGCGCGCCTGCGCCGTCATCGTCATAGGTGCGCTTGGCCGGGTCCCAGCGCTCGACCGAGAAAGTGTCCCAGCCATAGTGCTGGAACAGGATGACGGGACGGCCATCCGCCGCGTAGGTCGCCAGATCCTGCTTCAGCCACGGCAGGCTGCTCACCGCGCCATGGCCGGTGTCGCCGGCAAAGCGGTGGGTCTGGACGAGATGCAGGCCGCCCCAGTCCCAGGAATAGCAGTCGGTGTCGACATCGTATTCGGTGGCCGGCACCGGCGGCTTGAAGAACACGCCGGGGCGGTGGTTGATCTCGACATAGTCGCGCAATTCACGCCGGTACCAGTCGACATGGGGCGGCGAGCCGTTCTGGTCGAGATCGTGATTGCCGAGGCCGACATAGACCGGCATGTGCACGCGATCGGGACCGACGCCCTGTTGATAGCGCTGGCTGAACTGCAACAGTTGCGTGCCTTCGCTGGGCTCGGTGATCTGGCCGCCGCCATCGTCGGTGATGTCGCCGCCGACAACGAGGCCGAGCGGCGCATCGATGCGGCCGCCGGCCGAACGCAGGCGGGTTGCAACGCCATCGATCTCGACTGGCCATTGCCGGCCGGCCAAGCCATTGAGGACAGCGACATTGCGCAGCAAGGCGGCGTCGGTCTTGCCTTCCTCCAGGCAGTTGGGGCTGAGGCCGCTCGACATGCGGCAGGCATGGACGTCGGCGATGAACAGAAAGGTGGCGTCGATGGGCTGGATGCGCTTGCCGGTCTGGCCAAGCGCGGCGCGCGGCAGCATGCCAGCCATGGTAAGGCCGGCTGCCTGTGCGAGGAAATTGCGACGGGAGAGGACGAGCTTGCGATTCATGACCTGAAATTCAGCACAGCCGGCGCCCCACCGTCCAGTTGCCAGGAATGGCAGGTCGACACGGCACTGTGGCTCTGGCATTTCTTGGGTCATGCTGGCGCGTAGCAAATACAAGCAGAGGGGGAGGATTTCATGAGAGCCGTTTCGATAGGCGTGGTGCTGGCTGGGTTGCTGCCGGCGGCTGCGGTGCATGCCGCCGATTGTGTCGACGCAAAATCGGCCAAGGCCGGCTTCGTTCTGGAAATGCCTGGCGTCCGCAGCGAGTTTCGGCCGGTGGCCGGCGGCATGGTGTCCGTCGCCAACAACTACGAATCGCAATCGCCGCAGACACAGTTCCTGTTTGCCGGCCTGGTCGAAGTGTTTCGCGACAGCGATACCGGACGGGTGGCGACGATTCCGTTTTCCGATCTGCGAAAACTGTTTCCGCTGAAGACGGGAGCCAAGAGCACGATCGAATTCGTCGAGTTGTCGCCGAACAAGCAGCCGAAGAGCACCAAGACACTGAGCCTGGTCGTCAAGGGCAAGGAGACGTTCAGCGTCGGCGGCTGCAAATACAACGTGCTGGCGGTCACGGAGACCTTCAAGAACGGCGCCGGCGAAACGCTGGACACATTCACCGCGCTTTATGCTCCCGATCTGCAAGCGTCTCTCGCCCGGCGTTACGACGAAGGGACCAGCGCGGAATCGGTGAACGGTTACGAGACGATCAAGCCGCTTTCCAACTAGAACAGCGCAGTTCCGGCCTCAAGGTTTTCCCGGCCGCAGCAGGATCCTGCGACGCCGCTTCGCTCTGCTCGGGAATGGCGGCGTTGAGCTGCCCTGAAGTTCGGCCAGGCAATCGCGCAGCACGCTGGCATCCTGTGCCGCCTTGGCCATCGACATGGCGCCGGAATAGGCGGCGATGGCGAGTGCCGCAAAGCGCTCGGGGTCGGTGCCCTGCTCCCTCCCCGACTGCTGGTCGGCTCGCACCTTGTCGGCAACCGCCTGACGCCATCCGGCAAAGATATCGTCCAGAGCGGCGCGGAAATCCGGGTCAGCGAGCGACAGTTCATGCGCCAGATTGTTGAGCGGACAGCCGCGCACGAAGCCTTGCTGCTCAAGCTCGGTCGCCACCGCCTCGAACACCGCGCGCACGCCTTCGCGCGCCGAGCCTGCCGCCCGTACAGGGTTGATCCAGGTTTCATCGAGGGCCGCTGCCACGCGCTCCTCGATCACCGCCAGAGCGAGCGCCTTCTTGGTCGGGAAATGATGATGCAGCGCGCCGCCGCTGACGCCTGCGGTCGTCATCAACTCGCCAAGAGCGGATGCATGATAGCCACGCGCCTGGAACGACGCTTCGGCGATATCGAGCACCTTGTTGCGCAGCCCTTCGGGATCGTTGGTGCGTTTTCGCGGCGGCCCTTTCGGAGCCCGAGCAATCTCTGCTGACATTTGCCAACGATAGCAGATTGACAAAACAGGACAACCGGTCTGTTTTATAAACCGGATGATCATCCTGTTTTTGGAGACGACACAATGACCGTACCCCTGAATGCGCCTGCGACGGCAAGCCTGCTCGCTTCGCCTGTCGTCGAGTTGCGGCAGTACACGCTGAAGCCGGGCCGGCGCGAGACGCTGATCGACATCTTCGACAGTCGGTTCATCGAAGGCCAGGAACACGCCGGCATGACCATCATCGGACAGTTCCGCGACCTCGACCGCCCCGACATGTTCGTCTGGCTGCGCGGCTTCGATGGCATGGAAGCGCGGAAGCAGGCGCTCACCGCCTTCTATGACGGGCCGGTGTGGACGGCGCACCGCGACGCCGCCAATGCGACGATGATCGATTCCGACGATGTACTGCTCTTGAAGCCGGCATGGCCAGGCGCCGGCTTCGATCTGTCAGGCTCGCAGCGAGGCGCCATGCCGGCGGATGGAAAGTTGAGCGCAGACAACCGCTTGACCGGTGTTGTTGTCATCCAGATTCATCATCTGCGGTCTGGCGCCGAAGCCGATTTCGCCGGCAATTTCGAAACGGACGCCGTTCCGGCCCTTATCGGCGCCGGCGGACGGTTGCTTGGCGCCTTCATCACCGAGCACGCCGAAAACAGCTTTCCCCGCCTGCCGGTGCGCTTGAGCGAAAACGTCTTTATCGCGGTGACGGGTTTCAACAGTCCCGAGGCGCATGCCAGTTACGAAGCCGCAGTTGCGGCTTCGCCCCAATGGCAAGCGGCCGATGTGACCTGGCGGACCGAAACCTTGCGCCTGACGCCGACGTCGCAGTCGCTGCTGCGGTAACCGGATCGGCACGCGGCCAACCGAAGTTCATACTGAGCGATAGGCCGGCGGCTTGACCGCCCTCGCCGATCGGCATTGCCTTCGTGACGCGGGCAACAGCGAGAGCATTCGATGCGACTTGGCCTTCAATGAGACTTTCTGGCAAACGAGCACTGGTGACCGGCGGCTCGGACGGCATCGGCCTGGCGATATCGGAAGCTTTCTTGCGCGAGGGCGCCGACGTGCTGATCGTCGGTCGCGACACCAGCAAGCTCGAGACCACCCGCGAGACACTTGCGGCGGCGGGCAACGTCGGCACCCAGTCGGCCGATCTCTCGACCTCGTCCGGCATCGATGCCGTGGTCGATCGCGCGAAAGCAACCGGCCCACTCGACATCCTCGTCAACAATGCCGGCGTCGCTTATCTGGTGCCTTTCGAGACCGTCACCGAGCACCAATTCCAGCAATCCTTCGCGCTCAATGTGGCGGCGGCGTTCTTCCTTACCCAGCGGCTGCTGCTGCATCTCGGCGCCAACGCCTCCGTCATCAACATCTCGTCCTACTTCGCCGACAAGATGATCCCGAAGCGGCCGTCGAGCCTGTATTCCTTGTCCAAGGGCGCGCTGAATTCGCTGACCAAGTCGCTGGCCTTCGAGCTTGGTCCGCGCGGCATCAGGGTCAATGCGATTGCGCCCGGCACGGTCGACACCGCCATGCGGCGCAAGTCGATCGACAACCTGCCGGCGGCAGCGCAAGCCGAGCTGGAAACCTATGTCGAGCGCAGCTACCCGCTCGGCCGCATCGGCCAGACCAGCGATCTTGCCGGCATCGCCGTCTATCTCGCCAGCGACGAGGCGGCGTGGACCAGCGGCGGCATTTTCGCGATCGATGGCGGGTATACGGCGGGGTGACCGTTTGGACGGCCCTCGGCCTCGAACAAGCGGAGCACTTGACCAAACTTCCGATACCGCGTCTGTCTGCAGATTGAGCAATGCTTCAGACATTCGTGGTGCCATGCCGTCTATCGATCCACTGATCCTCTTCTACACAACGTTCTTCAGCAAACCCGTCGATATCGCGTCGATACAGTGCGAAATGCCCGGGCGGTGGACACTGGACAAACGACGGATTTCCGAGGCCGCGGCAGTCGTCTTCCATATTCCGAACTTTCGCGAAGTTGGCGATGCCTACAAATACCCTGGTCAATATTGGGTCGCCTGGTCGATGGAATGCGGCCAAAACTACAAGCGACTTGCCGACCCCAAAATCATGCGGCACTTCGATATCATCATGACGCATGAATCCCGGTCCGATGTCTGGGTACCCTACCTTCCGCGTGCGGTGTGGTGGAAAGATGCGCTGGCCAGACCAATCGTGCCGAAAACGGAAGAAGCGCCGGTCGCACTCTTCCAGTCGGCCGGCCTGAATTATAGCGGCCGTGTCGATCTGGCGAACGAACTGGCGCGCCACATGAAGATCGATTCTTATGGCCGATATCGCAACAACCGATCGGTCTCTGGCCCCGATCTGGGCTCGAAGACCAAGATCGAAACCATTGCGCGGCACAAATTCTGCCTGGCCATGGAGAACTCGATCGAGGCCGACTATGTCACCGAGAAAATCTATGACGCGTTCATGGCGGGCACGGTGCCGATCTACCTTGGCGCTCCCAATGTGGACGAGTTCGTTCCGGAGCACTCCTTTGTTGACGCCAGTGCCTTCGCCAGCGCCAGCGATCTTGCAGCCTATCTCCAGCACCTGATCGCAACGCCGCAAGACTACGAGGCTTATTTCGACTGGCGCTCAAAGCCATTGCCCGACAATCTCGTCAAACGGGTGCAATCATTGGAAACACCCGCGTTCTGCAGACTGATGAGCGTCGTGCGCCAGCGTCTGGAGGCGCGGACAAGCACGCCTTCCGGACGGCGAACACTTCCGTTCGGCTATAGATCCTATCTCAGGACAAAGCTGCGCCGTTGGAGGAAAAAGGTTCCGAGCTGACGGTCCGCGATCAGGCGCGCTTTCAGCAAAATTCGGAGGACAAAGAGTGTCTCTTGCGACGTCGAGACGGCTTCGACCTTGCCGCCATGCATCTTGGAAAACTCCGAGGCTATGTGGAGGCGCTCCCAGGGTGGACTTGAAATTCTCGGCTTCGCGATCCGAAGCTCGATCCGGATGCGATGTCGGATTTTGGTCGGAAACTGAACAGAAGGACAAGTGCATAAGCTACCTCATCGCTGCTGTTGCCAGTGAGACGCCGGCACGGATGGTAGTTTGTGTGGCAGCGTCGCTCGTAGGTAGAGTAGGTAGACATGAATTGCGCATTGCTGATCCTGGGGGAAGTTTGCGTAGAGCAATCCGCCAGCTCGACATGATCTCATCGAGCTAAATCCGCAAGTTTCCGTCCACTTCATGGGATCAAGCCGCACTGAGGAGCAATTTCCTTCACAAGAAAGTGGAGGGTGCAGGATCCCGAAGGCCGGCGCTACCGCTTCAACCGATTTACTGCCTGCCGGCCGCAATCTCTGCTTGAAGGCCATTGTGCAACGCGATACGCCGTTGCCGAATTCGATCGTCGGAGAGACAAGTGACCGCTGCCAGGACCAGAACCGAAACCGACACGTTCGGCCCCATCGAGGTTGCCGCCGACCGTTACTGGGGCGCGCAGGCGCAGCGTTCCCTCGGCAATTTCAGGATAGGCTGGGAAAAGCAGCCGGCCTCGATCGTGCGTGCGCTCGGCATCGTCAAGCGAGCGGCGGCGGAAGCCAATATGGAGTTGAAGCGGCTCGATCCGGCAGTCGGCAAGGCGATCATCGAGGCGGCGCAAGAGGTGATCGACGGCAAGCTGAACGATCATTTCCCGCTGGTCGTCTGGCAGACCGGCTCGGGCACGCAGTCCAACATGAACGCCAACGAGGTGATCTCCAACCGGGCGATCGAACTTCTGGGCGGCGTCATGGGCTCGAAGAAGCCGGTGCACCCTAACGACCACGTCAATATGAGCCAGTCGTCGAACGACACCTACCCGACAGCCATGCACATCGCGTGCGCCGAGCGCATCGTGCACGATCTGCTGCCGGCGCTGAAGCATCTCCACGCTGCGCTCGAGGTCAAGACGAAGGCCTTCGCCCACATCATCAAGATCGGCCGCACCCATACGCAGGACGCGACACCCCTCACGCTGGGCCAGGAATTTTCCGGCTACGCCGCGCAGGTGGCCTCTTCGATCAAGCGCATCGAGATGACGCTGCCCGGCCTGCAGGAACTGGCGCAGGGCGGCACCGCCGTCGGCACCGGCCTCAACGCGCCGGTCGGCTTTGCGGAAAAGGTGGCGGCGCGCATCGCCGAAATCACCGGCATCACCTTCGTCACCGCTCCGAACAAGTTCGAGGCGCTCGCCGCGCATGATTCCATGGTGTTCTCGCATGGCGCCATCAACGCGGCGGCCGCCGCCCTCTTCAAGATCGCCAACGACATCCGCTTCCTCGGCTCCGGCCCGCGCTCGGGCCTCGGCGAACTGTCGCTGCCGGAAAACGAGCCGGGTTCCTCGATCATGCCGGGCAAGGTCAACCCGACCCAATGCGAGGCTCTGACGCAGGTCTGCGTGCAGGTGTTCGGCAACAACGCCTCGCTGACCTTCGCCGGCAGCCAGGGCCATTTCGAGCTCAACGTCTACAACCCGCTGATGGCCTACAACTTCCTGCAGTCGGTGCAGTTGTTGGCCGACGCCTCGATCTCCTTCACCGACAATTGCGTGGTCGGCATCGAGGCTCGCGAAGACAACATCAAAGCCGCGCTCGACCGCTCGCTGATGCTGGTGACAGCGCTGGCGCCGACGATCGGGTACGACAATGCCGCCAAGATCGCCAAGACCGCGCACAAGAAGGGCACCACCTTGCGCGAGGAAGCACTGGCCACCGGGCTGGTCAGCGAGGCAGACTACGACCGGCTGGTGCGGCCGGAGGACATGACGCATCCGGGTTAAGCGATTCCAGGGGAAGTGCCTTCCTCGAAGCGAGCAGCCCTTCCTCTTTGGAATTGCGTCAACTAGAAATCCGAATTGTGTGGCGGGACAATTTGCTCCCGCCGCTGCTGGCCGCGACAAGAATTTTGCGTCGGTCGAACGATCCCGAAATGTACGTCCTGTGAACAATGTGTCGCCGGACTGGCGGCTTTGGTGAACAGTCGGCTTGGTCTATCTGACCGGGACATCAACCCTTTTCGGAGAGCCACCATGTCCATCAACACTTCCGCTGCCGGCGCCGGCATCGCGTCCAACAGCTCCACCACCATCCTGCTCGGCCGCATCCTGCTCGCCGCCATCTTCCTGCTTTCCGGCTTCGGCAAGCTCACCGCCATTTCCGGCACCGCCGGCTATTTCGGCGCCATGGGCCTGCCGGTGCCGACCATAACGGCCATTGTCGTCGGCCTGATCGAATTGCTCGGCGGCCTTGCCGTGCTCGTTGGCTTTCAGACCCGCATCGCCGCCTGGGTGCTCGCGGTCTTCACCATCGCCTCGGCCTTTGTCGCCCATACCGGCTGGGCCGACCAGAACCAGATGATCCATTTCCTGAAGAACGTCGCCATCACCGGCGGTTTCCTGCTGCTGGCTTCCTCGGGCCCTGGCGCCTACTCGATCGACGCCAAGCGCGGCTGAGCTTTCCCTCCCAAGCCTGAAAAAAGCGGCGTGGAATTTTCCACGCCGCTTTTTCGTTGTCTGCCCAAGCGCGCGCCCGTCCCATCCCTGCTAGGATCGGTCTCGAAACAGCCGGCGGACAGACAACGGAGATGACCATGCCCCGCGATGCATTGCTTCTGATTTCCCGGCTGCTGCTCGCCGCCCTGCTCGTTCCCTCCGGCTACCACGCGCTCGCCGACATTGCCGGGACGACCGGCTATTTCGCCGGCCTCGGCATGCCATTGCCGACGCTTGCTGCCTGGGGCACCGGGCTGTTCGAGTTGATTGCCGGTCTCTTGATACTGGTCGGCTTTCAGACGCCGGTCGTTGCGATACTTCTTGCCGCTTTCTGCATCGTTGCAGGCTCCATCGGCCACTACGGCCAGGGCGGCGATGACCCGATGCTCACCTTCCTGCACCAGCAGATGCTGATGAAGGATATTGCCATCGCCGGTGGATTCCTGGCGCTAGCCATGGCCGGCGCCGGGGCCTGGTCGATCGACGGGCGCCGCGCCGCGGTCTGATATCGTCAAATATCGTCCCAGGTTGATCCCTCGCCGAGGCAGGTCGACCCCCACTCCGTCTCGGCTCCGCCGAGCCACCTCTCCCCCGATCGACGGAGTAGAGGAAGGGCTCGAGCCTATTGCCGCCAACGCTTTCCAACGAGGCTCCCTTCCTTTCCCTCCGGAGGGGGAAGGTGGCGGTGCGAAGCAGCGACGGATTGAGGAAGCCGGTCCTCGAACGCGAGGCCGACGACGACATGGTTTTGCTGTCAGGCCGCGCCTACTTCACCGACACGCTCTGCCCACCCTCGACCGCCAGCACCAGCCGGCGGTTGGTGATCCGCGCCAGTTGCGCCAGCCGTCCGGCCGGGCGTTCGCCGTAAAGATCGGAAAGTGAGGCCGGCAGCACCAGCGCCAACGTGCCATTGCCGCGGTTTTCCCATTTCAGCCGCGGCATGACGCCGGGCATGGCCGCCGTCAGCAGATAGACGACGCGCAGCACCGCCGCCAGGATGCGGGCGCGCTCGAGATAGCGCGGCGTCGCCAGGCCGCGGATTTCCGGCGCCGCATCGTTGAACACGCCTTCGTGGCGGAACAGGCCGACCAGCGCCAGGAAGGCACGGCCGGGGTGATCGACGCCAATGAAGGAGGCGTGGGCAATGATGTTGAGCGACTGCTTGCCGCGATATTCCGGGTGTGCGCGCCAGCCTATATCGGCCAGCAGACAGGCAGCGTGGCGATAGCGCGCCTCATCCTCCGTCTCGTCGATGCCGAAGGCGGCAAAGGTCTTGTCCGTCCATTCGACAAGCTCATGCGCATGGGTGACCGAGCGCGACCGCAGCCGCGCCAGTTCCTCCGAAGCGGAGACCAGCGGATCGGCCTTCTGCTCGGCAGGGTCGAGCAGCGAATAGAGAAACCCTTCGCGCACGCCCAATGCCGAGACGATGATCTTCGACGGCTGCATCGCCGCCATGATCTCCTGCAGCACGACCGCGCCATAGGGCAGCAGCGAACGGCGGTTCTTCGACACGCCTTCGATGCCCTTGACCTTCTCGATCTCGCCTTTCGCCACCTGCTTCAGGAAATTGGCGGCGCTGTCGACACCGATCTCATAGTGGTGCATGACGCCAAGCGGGTAGTTGGTCATTTCCATGTGCAGCCGGGCAAGGTTTCGCCAGGTGCCGCCAACGGCGTAGAAGGGCCGTCCCTGCCCGCCCTTCAACAATTTGGCGCGCGCCAGTTCGTCGCGGGTGATCTTTGCCGCCTGGGCGAGCGAATTCCTGGCCATGTCCTGCAGCCGCAGGCCACCCAGCGGCAGCGTGATGCCGTCGCCGATCGCCTCGCCATTGATGTCGATAAGCTCCAGGCTGCCGCCGCCAAGATCGCCGGCAATGCCATTGGCGGGGTGGAAGCCCGAAATGACGCCAAGCGCCGAATAATGCGCCTCCTGCCGGCCAGTGAGCACGCGGATCTCTGTCTTGAGCACATCCTGGGCGCGGTGGATGAAATCGGGGCCGTTGATCGCTTCGCGGGCCGCGGCCGTTGCCAGCACAAACATGTGCTCCGCACCCGCCTGGTCGGAGAGCGCGCGGAAACGGCGGAACTCCTCCATCGAGCGCGTCACCGCCTCGGGGTCGAGCTTGCCGGTCGAAACGATGCCGCGGCCGAGGCCGGCCAGCATCTTTTCGTTGAACAGCAAGGTCGGCGAGCGCGCCAACCCTTCATAGACGACAAGGCGGATCGAGTTCGAGCCGATGTCGATGATGGACAGCGGCCGGCGATCCTGCAGCCGGCCTTGGGACGTTGAAATCATGAGCCGCTGTTCTTCTTGCGACGCTTGAACTGCGCGATGCGCTTGGGCGCATGCGACTTCAGCGCGTCACCCCGTCCCGACAGGCTCGGATTGGTCATGAAATATTCCTGCGCGTTGAACGGTTCCTCACCCTCATCCAGCACGACGCGCCGGGAGGTTCCGTCAGCCAATACGTCGAAACTTTGCTGGTTGTCCATGATGTTGCCCAGCATGATCTGGCCAAGGATCTGTTCATGCACCGTCGGATTGGTGATCGGCACCATGGTCTCGACGCGGCGGTCGAGATTGCGTGGCATCAAGTCGGCCGAGGCGATGTAGACGATCGCCTCGTCCGACGGCAGCCCATGGCCGTTGCCGAAGCAGTAGATGCGGCTGTGTTCGAGGAAGCGGCCGACGATCGACTTGACCCTGATGTTTTCCGACAGGCCGGGCACCTGCGGCCGCAGGCAGCAGATGCCGCGCACGACGAGATCGATCTCGACGCCGGCATGGCTGGCGTCATAGAGCGCGTCGATGATGTTGGGATCGACGAGCGCGTTCATCTTCATCCAGATGCGCGCCGGACGGCCAGCCAGCGCGTAGGCGACCTCGTCGGCAATGTGCTTGAGGATACGGCTGCGCAGCGTAAACGGCGAGATGGCGATCCGCATCTCATCGGTCGGCTCGGCATAGCCGGTGATGAAGTTGAACAGCTGGGCGACATCGCGCGCGATCGTCGGATCGGTGGTGAAGAAGGACAGGTCGGTGTAGATGCGAGCGGTCACCGGATGGTAGTTGCCGGTGCCGAGATGCACATAGTTGCGCAGCTTGCCGTCCTCGCGCCGCACTACTAGCGACATTTTCGCATGGGTTTTGAGTTCGAGGAAGCCGAACACGACCTGAACGCCGGCGCGTTCGAGGTCGCGCGCCCAGCGGATGTTGGCTTCCTCGTCGAAGCGCGCCTTGAGCTCGACCAGGGCGGTTACCGACTTGCCGGCCTCGGCCGCGTCGACCAAGGCGCGCACGATCGGGCTGTCGTTGGAGGTGCGGTAGAGCGTCTGCTTGATCGCCACCACCTCGGGGTCGGCCATCGCCTGGCGCAGGAATTGGACCACCACGTCGAAGGATTCATAGGGGTGGTGGACGACGATGTCCTTCTCGCGGATGGCCGCGAAACAGTCGCCGCCATGCTCGCGGATGCGCTCGGGAAAGCGTGGATTGTAGGGGGTGAACTTCAGGTCGTCGCGTGGCACGGCGACGATCTCGGAAATCTGGCTGAGCGCCAGCGGGCCGGTCAGAACGCTGATGCGGCTCGAAGAGACGCCAAGCTCGCCGGCGACGAACTCGCGCAATTCGCCGGGCATCGACTTGTCGAATTCGATGCGGATGACCGAACCGCGGCGGCGCCGCTTCAGCGCCGTCTCGAACAGGCGCACGAGATCTTCCGACTCTTCCTCGACCTCGATATCGCTGTCCCGGATGATGCGGAAGGTGCCGGAACCCTTGACCTCATAGCCGGGGAACAGCTTGCCGATATAGAGGCCGACAGCCTCCTCCAACGGAATGAAGCGAACGTGCTGCTTGCGGTCGGGCAGACGGATGAAGCGCTTCAGCGCCACCGGCAGGCGCAGAAGCGCGCTCATCTCCTCGCCATTCTTGCGATGGCGCAATTGCAGCGCCATCGAGAAGCCGAGATTGGGAATGAACGGAAACGGATGCGCCGGGTCGATCGACAGTGGAGTCAGCACCGGGAAAACCTGGTCCTGGAAATGGTCTTCCAGCCAGACTTTTTCATCCTTGGTCAGTGCATCGCGGGTGATGCTCTCAATGCCTTCCTTGTTGAGCAGCAACATCAGCGCCGAAAGGCTATTCTGCTGGTCCTCCTGCAGCCGCTCGACCTCGCGCAGCAATTGTTCCAGCTGCTGCTCCGGCGTGCGGCCGTCGGGGCTCTTGAGCGCAATGCCTTCGCGCACCTGGCCGGCAAGGCCGGCGACGCGGACCATGAAGAATTCATCGAGATTGGCGGCCGAAATCGACAGGAAACGGACGCGTTCGAGCAGCGGATGGTGCTCGTTCTGCGATTCCTCGAGCACACGCCGGTTGAACTGCAGCCAGGAGAACTCACGGTTGACGAACCTATCGGGGTTGCCGCCCTCGGGGCTCGCCACCTCGACATTGATGAATTCGCTCTGCACCGGCTTCAGTTCGTTCATGGTTCCTGCTCTTCCCCGCCAACCGTCCCTTGGAGCGCCGCTGGACGTGCCATGCCTCTAACACGCTTTTGTGACGCATGACCCTTCGGCGAAAACCATTCCGATTTCAGGGACATGCACTAACCGGCTCACCGTATCCTCTGACAGGCTTTTGCGACAGTTTCATTTCATCGATCTTGCAAACAGGCCTGTTATGTTCCAGATGCTTTTCGACGAGATCAAGGAGACGACGATGGCAGGCGGTTCCATTCCCCACTTCCAGAACGATGCGGGCCATCCGGCAATCGACATCGGCGTCAAGGAATTCATGTGCACCGGCGCCAACCCGCCCTTCGACCACCCACATGTGTTTCTCGACATGGGCGACGACGATGAAAAGGTCTGCCCCTATTGCTCGACGCTCTACCGCTATTCGGCGAAGCTGAGGGCGACTGAAACGCTGCCGGCTGGTTGCCTTTATATCGACCAGGCCGCCTGATCCTTCCGCGACAAGCCCGATGGAAGACATCAGGTCCCGGCAGGTCATAATCGCCGGGGCCGGCATCGCCGGGCTGACCGCTGCCCTTGCCTTCGCCGGACGGGGTTATTCGGTAAAGCTTATCGAACAGGCACAGCACCTAGAAGCGGCCGGCGCCGGCATCCAGCTTTCGCCCAATGCGACGTGCATCCTTGGAAAGCTCGGCGTTCTCGACCGGCTGCTGCCGGCAGCCTCGCGGCCCGAAGCGGTGGTGCTGAAGGATGCAGCGACGCTGCGTGAACTGGGGCGGGTGCCGCTTGGGCAAGCCGCCGAAGAGCGCTGGCAGGCGCCTTATGTCGTCGCCCACCGCGCAGATCTGCAGGCAGCGCTGCTGGCGCAAATGGCCGAACGGCCGCAGATTGAGCTCGTCACCGGCGCCCGCGTGACCCGCATCGCCCTCAATGCGCAGGATGTTGCCGTGGTCGCCGAAGTGGACGGCCGCGAGATCGAGGCAGGCGCCAAACTCCTGATCGGCGCCGACGGCGTATGGTCGGCGGTCAGGGCGCAACTCGCAGGCGAGGACTTCGTCAAAAGCCGTTTTTCGGGCGAACTCGCCTGGCGAGTCACGATCGCGGCCGAGAGCGCCGCCGGCGAAGCCTTTGCCGCGATCGGCGCCGCCGACTGCGTCACCACGTTCCTGCATCCAGGCTTCCACATGGTCGCCTATCCCGTCAGCAAAGGCCGGGCCTTCAATCTCGCGGCCTTCACCAAGGGTGAGCGCATGGCCGAAGGTTGGTCGGGCCATGCCGATCCCGCGATCCTCACGGCTGCCCTGCGCGGCACCGCGCCGGGCCTGACGAAGCTTGTGGCACTGGCCGGCCCATGGACGGCCTTTCCGATCCACACCGTCGAACAACAGCGGTGGACAAGCCCGCAGGGCATCGCGCTGATCGGCGACGCCGCGCACGCGATGACGCCGTTTGCGGCGCAAGGTGCCGCGATGGCGATCGAGGATGCCATCACGCTTGCCGACGCTATCGCCGATTTCCCTGGCGATCTGCCCAGAAGTTTTCAAATCTGGGAAAATCTTCGGCGGCCGCGTGTCGCCAAGGCCGCGCGTCGTGGGGCCGTAAACCGCCTCGCCTGGCATGCTGCCGGCCCGGTGGCGATCGCCCGCAATCTGTTCCTGGCCATGCGCTCGCCCGACAAGCTCGCCGCCGACCTCGACTGGCTCTATGGATGGCGAGCGGACGCTCGGCAGTCTAGATCGTCGACTTAGCGATCCTTCCCACCCCCCTCTGTCCTGCCGGACATCTCCCCCGCAAGGGGGGAGATTGGATGTCGCCGTCGCCTTCGCCAAAATCGCCGGCGTTGCAGCAGGAGCGCCGCGGGCAAAACGGCTGATCTCCCCCCTTGCGGGGGCGATGGCCGGCAGGCCAGAGGGGGGTGCTGTCCCGCTGACTTCAAAAGATCCAACACTGTCGCGGTGCGATGAAGGACTGCTAGTTATAAAACCGCATCGACAAGCCCAGCGAGGCCGGCAGCGGGTTCCACCAGCCGGTGCGCAGGCCGGCGGTGCGCAGGCCGGCGGCTGTCCAGGTGTTACAGCCGACAAGCGCGTTGAAATGGCCGTTCGCCTCGAAGAAGCGGTCGAAGCTGGAATAGGCGGCGTTCTCGATGACGACCGGACCATGCGGCCCTTGCTGGAAACTCGCGTCGATATAGTCGAGCAGCGCTGCAAAACGTTCCTCATCGATGTCGAAACCGGTGACAGCAGGGTGCGGCTCGGCGATGGCCCCGGCGATATCGACATGCATGACCGAGGCGTCCAGTGTCAGCGCCTTGAGGACGGGCACTGTCTTCAGCTGCGACCAGCTCGGCGTCTCCAGATAGAAGGCCCGGCCGCCCCAGCCAAAGACGATGTAGCGCACTTCCGGGGCGTCGACAGGGATGCCGGCAGCGACCAGGAAATGGAAGCGCCGGCGCACCTCGTCATCGACGGGAATGGCGATGTCGGTGTGGATCGGATTCTCCAGCACCAGAATATGGCGCGTGCCCTCACCCGCCGCTGACGCCGGCCACAGCGGACGCGGCACCAGCGTGCCGAGCGTGGCAGCGAGCGCGACCACGATAATCAGCATGGCCACGAAACGCAGGGCTTTTCTCATGCGGCGGCGGCTTTGTGTTTCAATGGAGAAGATCAATCCCGACCCCAGATAGCAAAAGAGCCCGGCCGCATTACGGCCGGGCTCTTTTGCTTCGCATGAAAATGCTCAGTGCAGGATCTGCGACAGAAACAGCTTGGTGCGCTCGTGGCGCGGATGGTCGAAGAACTCGGCCGGCGTGTTCTGCTCGACGATCTGGCCCTGATCCATGAAGATCACCCGGTTGGCGACTTTGCGGGCAAAGCCCATTTCGTGGGTGACGCACAGCATGGTCATGCCTTCCTCGGCCAGGCCCACCATCGTCTCCAGCACTTCCTTGATCATTTCTGGATCGAGCGCCGAGGTCGGCTCATCGAACAGCATGATGCGCGGGTTCATGCACAGCGAACGCGCGATCGCCACGCGCTGCTGCTGGCCGCCCGACAGCTGGCCCGGATATTTGTTGGCCTGTTCGGGGATCTTGACGCGCTTGAGGAAGTGCATCGCGATTTCCTCGGCCTGCTTCTTCGGCGTCTTGCGCACCCAGATCGGTGCCAATGTGCAGTTCTCCAGGATGGTCAGATGCGGGAACAGGTTGAAGTGCTGGAACACCATGCCGACCTCGCGGCGCACCTCGTCGATCTTCTTGAGATCGTTGGTGAGTTCCTTGCCGTCGACGATGATCTTGCCCTTCTGGTGCTCTTCCAGCCGGTTGATGCAGCGGATCATGGTCGATTTGCCCGAGCCCGAAGGACCGCAGATGACAATGCGCTCGCCGCGCATCACCTTGAGGTTGATGTCCTTCAGCACATGGAACTCGCCATACCATTTGTGCATGCCGATGATGTCGATTGCGACATCGGTGGTCGAGATGTGCATCTTCTTGGCATCGACCTTGATCTCTTCGGCGCTGACGGCGTTTTCTATGACCATGGCAGGTTCCCCTTTTTGTTCTGTCTTTTAGCTATGATGCATGTCGTTGTCCCAAAACCGCTAAACACTTTTGGGCGACATGCATCAACGTTTGTGGCCGGTGTCGAGCCGGCGTTCCGTGTACATCGAATAGCGCGACATGCCGAAGCAGAACAGCCAGAAGACGAAGGCTGCAAAGATGAGACCGGATCTCGCGGTCTGTGGCGTCGCCCAATTGGCGTCCGAGAAGTTCTGCTTGACGACGCCAAGCAGGTCAAACATCGAGATGATGATGACGAGGCTTGTGTCCTTGAACATACCGATGAAGGTATTGACGATGCCGGGGATGACCAGCTTCAGTGCCTGCGGCAGCACGATCAGCACCATCTTCTGCCAGTAGCCCAGGCCAAGCGAATCCGCACCCTCATACTGGCCCTTGGGGATCGCCTGCAGGCCGCCGCGCACCACTTCGGCCATATAGGCGGCGGCAAACAGCGAGACGCCGATCAGCGCCCTGAGATATTTGTCGAACGAAACCCCGGCGGGCAGAAACAGCGGCAGCATGACGCTGGCAAAGAACAAAACGGTGATCAGCGGGATGCCGCGAACGAACTCGATGAAGACCACGCACAGTGTCTTGACGATCGGCATCTTAGAGCGCCGGCCAAGCGCCAGCACGATGCCCATCGGCAGCGACACGGCAATGCCGACAAAGGACAGGCTCAGCGTCACCAGCAGCCCGCCCCATAGCTGGGTCTCCACATGCGGCAGGCCGAAGATGCCGCCGACCAGGAGCACGAACGCGATGATCGGCAGTGCCAGGAATAGAAGAATGGCGTTCAACCCCTTGCGCGGCACGCGTGGCATCAGCAACGGGACCAGCAGCGCCACGAACAGGACGGCGACCAGCATCGGCCGCCAGCGCTCTTCCAGGGGATAGCGGCCAAGCATCAACTGGCCGAACTTCGCGTTGACGAAGGCCCAGCAGGCGCCTGACCAACCGTCCGGCTGGATGCCGCCTTGCGCCACCGTGGCGCATACAGTCCGGTCCGGCCCCGTCCACTGGGCGTTGATGAAGGCCCAGTTGACGATGGGCGGCACGATCATCACCACCAGCGCAATAGCCACTACAGTCAGGATGACGTCGCCCACCGAACCGATCAGGTTCTTGCGAACCCAGGCCAAAGGCCCTCGCACGCCGGCCGGGGCTTGTTGAGCGAGTGCCATTTCGGTCCGCACCCAGGAGGTATCATGTTCCTGCATGGTCTTACCTCTCCACCAGCGCCATCCTGGCGTTGACCACATTCATCACCGCCGACGTCACCAGGCTGATGATGAGATAGACGACCATCATGATCAGCACACCCTCGACCGCTTGACCGGTCTGATTCAGCACTGTGCCGGCGATCGCCGTCAGGTCCGGGTAACCGATGGCAATGGCCAGCGACGAGTTCTTGGTCAGGTTGAGATACTGGCTGGTCAGCGGCGGGATGACGATCCGCATGGCTTGGGGAACGACGACAAGCCGCAGGATAGATCCCGGCCGCAGCCCCAGGGCGCCAGCCGCTTCGGTCTGACCCTTGCTGACGCCGAGAATGCCGGCGCGCACGATCTCGGCGATGAAGGAGGCCGTGTAACAGGACAGCGCCAAATAGAGAGACAGGAACTCCGGCCCGATCTGAAAGCCTCCGGTCAGGTTGAAGGTCGATTGTTTTGGAAAGTCGAAGCTCAAGGGAAAGCCGCTCAGCGCATAGGCCAGGAGCGGCAGGCCGACGATCAGCGCCGCCGAAGTCCAGAATACGGGAAACTGCTGGCCGGTTGCCATTTGCCGCTGGCGTGCCGTGCGCGCGACAAAAAACGCCATGGCGATGCCGACAAGCAAGGCGACAAACATCAGCCAGGAGCCGTCGCCCCAGATAGCGCGCGGAAAATAGAAACCGCGTTGGTTGAGGAAAGAGCCGAACGGCAAATTGAAACTGTCGCGAGGCGCCGGCAGTACCGCAAGCACGCCTGAATACCAGAAGAAGATCACCAGCAGCGGCGGAATGTTGCGGAACACTTCGACATAGACCGTGCAGATCTTGCGGACCAGCCAGTTGCGCGACAACCGGCCGACGCCGACAATGAAGCCAATGATGGTCGCGGTAATAATGCCGGCAACGGCGACGATAATGGTGTTGATAAGCCCGACGACAATGGCCTGGCCATAGGTCGAATCAGAATCATAAGCGATGGGCCTGACTGGAATGTCAAAGCCTGCTCGGTTGTTCAGGAAGCCAAAACCGGAAGTAATATGCAGGCGCTGCAGGTTGACGATGACGTTGTGGACGATCCACCAGACGCCCGCCACCAGCAAGATGACAACCACCGCCTGGAAGAAAAACCCGCGGACTTTCGGATCGTTGATGAAGGAACCGCGGCTCGGCTCCTCGCGAAGAACTTCCTGCGATGCCATTGCTCATCCCCTGGAAAGAGAAACCGGAAGGCAGATGATCTGCCTTCCGGATCACATTTCGATCAGCGGATCGGCGGTGCGTATTGCAGGCCGCCCTTGGTCCACAGCGCATTGATGCCGCGCGCGATCTTCAGCGGGCTGCCGGTGCCGACATTGCGCTCGAACATCTCACCGTAATTGCCGACTGCCTTGACGATGTTGACGACCCAGTCATTGCTCACGCCAAGGTCGGTTCCGATCTTGGTTTCGGCTTCCTGACCGAGCACGCGCTTGATCTCCGGATTATCCGAGGTCTTCATCTCTTCGACATTGGCCTGGGTGATGCCCAGTTCCTCTGCCTGCAACAGGGCGAAGTAGGTCCACTTGACGATGTGGTACCACTGGTCGTCCCCCTGGCGTACGGCAGGGCCGAGCGGCTCTTTGGAGATGATCTCGGGCAGCACGACATGGTCGGCCGGCGCACTCAGCGTCAGGCGGATGCCATAGAGGCCGGATTGGTCGGTGGTGTAGACGTCGCAGCGGCCGGCGTCATAGGCAGCGTTGACCTCTTCCAGCTTTTCGAAGACGACCGGGTTGTACTCCATCTTGTTCGCCTTGAAGTAATCGGCGAGGTTGAGCTCGGTGGTGGTGCCGCTCTGCACGCAGACTGCCGCACCTGAAAGCTGCAGAGCCGAATTGACGCCAGGCAGTTTCTTGGCGTTGATCATGAAACCCTGGCCGTCATAATAGGTGACGCCGATGAAGTTCAGGCCAAGCGCGGTATCGCGATTGATGGTCCATGTGGTGTTGCGCGACAGGAGATCGATCTCGCCCGACTGCAACGCGGTGAAGCGCTCCTTGGCGCTGAGCGGCGTGAACTTGACCTTGGAGGCATCGCCGAAGACTGCACCAGCGACAGCGCGGCAGAAATCCGCGTCGATGCCTTTCCAATCGCCTTTGTCGTCAGGCGCCGAGAAGCCGGCCAGGCCCGTCGAGACACCGCACTGGATGAAGCCCTTCGCCTTGACGGTATCGAGCGTTGTCGCCGACGCGGCCGAAGCCATCCATCCAAGCGCAGCGGCACCGAGAATGCCAATTGCAATATGTTTCATAACCCACAGACCCTTTTCTGTTTTCAGGTAAACCCTGATCCTCAGGCAAATCCTGATCTTTTCCCGCGTGAACCCGGCTCCCATCCGGCTCATTCCGGAACCTCGCGTCGTAACCGACGCCCGGCCCCTCCCATCCACGAACTGCATCGAAGGCGATTATCTCTGTGAGGTCAAGGGAAATGACCGTTTCACGACAGCTTTGAAAACCAATTGCCGCAAATGCCTGAATTGCGGACAACACCCTCAGGAAAGCAGCAAGCCCCGCAAACAAAAACGGCAAAGTCCGTCGACGCTAATCCACATCCACTCATGAAATCCGCGGCTCTGGATTGCCACGCGTTCCAGACTATTCATAGGGGAATTGGCCTATGCAAAGGGCACCGCGTGGCGGGCGCCCGCTGTTGCACGGCCAATGCCGCCGCTCTATGGCTAGCGCTTTCACCACAAGGCGAAGAGCAATGGCGACTGACGGCAACGAAATGGGTATCAACACGCGGCTTGCCCATTCGGGCAACAATCCGCACGACTATTTCGGCTTCGTCAATCCGCCGATCGTGCATGCCTCGACCGTGCTCTATCCCAATGCGTCGGTGATGGCGGCGCGCAGCCAGAAATACACCTATGGCACACGCGGCACGCCGACCACCGATGCGTTGGCGCATGCGATCGACGCGCTGGAAGGCTCCGCCGGCACAATAATCGTGCCGTCGGGCCTGGCGGCGGTGACCGTCCCGTTGCTGGCGTTTCTCTCGGCAGGCGATCACATCCTGATTGTCGATTCCGTCTACCATCCGACCCGCAATTTCGCCGACACGATGCTGAAGCGGCTGGGTGTCGAGGTCGAGTATTACGATCCGCATGCCGGCGCCGGCATCGCCAGCTTGATCAAGCCGAACACCAAAGTCGTGTTTACGGAATCACCGGCCTCCAACACCTTCGAGGTGCAGGACGTTCCGGCGATCGCCAAGGCGGCGCATGAAACGGGCGCCATCGTCATGATGGACAACACCTGGGCAACGCCGCTCTATTTCCGTCCGCTCGACCACGGCGTCGATATCTCGATCCATGCGGCGACGAAATATCCGGCCGGGCATTCGGACGTGCTGCTGGGCACAGTGTCTGCCAATGCCAACTGCTGGAAGCAGCTTTGCGAGACGTTCTACACGATGGGCTGCTGCGCCGGCCCCGACGACGTCTACCAAGTCCTGCGCGGCCTGCGCACGATGGGCGTTCGGCTGGATCACCATCAAAAGAGCGCGCTTTCGATTGCCACCTGGCTTGAAGGCCAGCCCGGCGTGGCCCGCGTGCTGCACCCGGCGCTTCCCAGCCACCCCGACCACGCGGTGTGGAAGCGTGATTTTTCCGGCTCGAGCGGCATCTTTTCCATCGTGCTCAAAGGCGGCGGCCAGAGACAGCAGCATGCCTTCCTCGATGCGTTGAAAATCTTCGGTCTCGGCTATTCCTGGGGCGGCTATGAGAGCCTTGCCGTGCCGGTCTTCCTCGGCGACCGTACCGTCGCCAAGGGCCCCTATGACGGCCCGCTGATCCGGCTGCAGATCGGGCTTGAGGATGTCGAGGACCTCAAGGCCGATATCCTGCGCGGGCTGGAAGCGGCCGCTGCGGCATGACACCAGCAAACTTGCCAAGCTGATTCCGCTAGCCGGCTTAACCCGTTGAAAGGATTGGCGAGCGACTTTCGTAGGACGATCGACCTCGCAACCCGCTCATGGGTCGACCAAGCGCAATGTTATTTCCCCAACGCGCGCTTTTTCGGATCGGTTTGACTTTCAAAATCGTCGGTCCAACGCCATTGCAGGCGCTGCGCGCACAATTCCAACCGGACTGAGCTTGCCATGGCCTTTCGTCTCTTTGTCCCCATTCTCGCCGGCGCGACGCTGCGCGAGCGCCTCATCGCCTGCATCGGGGCGATGATCGGCATTGCGCTGACCGGCGCGATCGGCGCGCTGGTGCCTGGCAACGGCCCGCATGTGCCGCTGCTGGTGGCGCCGATGGGGGCATCTGCAGTGCTGTTGTTTGCGGTGCCTGCAAGTCCGCTGGCGCAGCCATGGTCGATCATCGGCGGCAATACAATATCGGCGCTGGTCGGCGTGATCGTGGCCCATTTCGTCCATCAGCCCGTTCTCGCCACGGGCATTGCCGTGGCGATGGCGATCGCCGCCATGTCGTTCTCACGCTGCCTGCATCCGCCGGGCGGAGCCGCCGCACTGACCGCCGTGCTCGGCGGGCCGGCCGTGATCGGTGCCGGCTTCCTGTTTCCGTTCGTGCCGGTGGCGCTGAACTCCATGATTCTGGTCGCGCTCGGCTATGCTTTCCACAGGCTGTCGCGACGCAGCTACCCGCATGTGCCGGCCCCTGCCCCGAAAAGCACGCACGGAACCATCGATCCGCCGGCTCAGGAGCGCATCGGCTTCCGGGCCGAGGACATCGATGCCGCGCTGGCTGCGCTCGACGAGACCTTCGACATCGACCGCAACGATCTCGAACAACTGCTGCGACAGGTCGAACTGCAAGCGACGATGCGCGCACACCGAACCATGTTGTGCGAGGACATCATGTCGCGCGACGTGATTTCGGTCGATGAACACGCGTCTGCCGATCGGGCGCGTCATCTGCTGCTCGACCACAATATCCGCACGCTGCCGGTTGTAGACAAGGACGCCAGGCTGGTCGGCACCGTTGGATTGAGGGAATTGGCGCGAGCCGACGAAGCCGTCGGAAGCGTTACGTCGACAGCGTCGACCGCCGCCGCCGGTACGCCCGCCATGGCCCTGCTACCGGTGCTCACCGACGGCCGCACCCATGCAGTCATCATCGTGGACGGGGACAGCCGCATCCTTGGCCTGATCACGCAGACCGATCTGCTTGCGGCAACGGCGCGAGCGCAGGCTGCTGACAAGCCGCTAGCGGAAGCAGTATTCTAGGCGCGTCGGAGCCGGGCGAAAATGGCCGGGAACCTTTTGCCGGCGATGTCATCCAATGTCTTGATCGAGGTTTCGGACGGGGATTGGATCGAGGAACTGGCCATGCCTGCTATGTCTCTACCAATGCCCACTGCTGCTTCAAGCGAGATGCTTCTCGTGCGCCGCGCGCTGGCACGCGAAGGCAACGCCTTCCGCATCATCATGAAGACCCATAATCAGCGGCTCTATCGCATCGCTCGCGGGGTGGTGCGCAACGATGCTGAAGCCGAGGACATCGTCCAGGAGGCCTATGTCAGAGCCTTTGCCCATCTCGATGCCTTTCGCGGGGAGTCCTCATTGGCCACCTGGCTGTCGCGCATCGTCATCAACGAGGCGCTTGGCCGTCTGCGCAAAAGGCGGCGGACGGTGGCGAAAAACCCGCAAGCCGAAATCATCCAGTTCCCCCTCAATCCCAGCGACGATCCGGAGCGGACGATGGCGCAGCGGCAGATCCTCGAGTTGGTGGAACGGGCGACCGACAGCCTACCCGATGTTTATCGGACGGTGTTCGTGGCGCGGGTTATCGAGGGGCTCAGTATCGAGGAGACCGCCGAGCTGCTTGGCGTGCGGCCGGAAACCGTCAAGACAAGGCTACACCGCGCCCGCGCCCTGGTACGCAAGGCACTCGACGACCAGATCGGGCCGGTGCTGCTCGACGCCTTCCCGTTTGCCGGCCGGCGCTGCGACAGGCTGACCAGCGCCGTCATGCAGCGGCTCGGCCTGGAGAGCTGATCATCGGCTGATTTGGCCGATTTCCCCGGGAACGTTTGCCGCCGCTGCGCATCCAATGACCGTCAACTGAAAAAGGCCCGGCGCGATCCCGCGTCCGGGCGAAGGAGATGCCATGCTTACCCGACACACCGCCACCCTCGCAGCCTTGCTGCTGCTTGGCGCCGCCCCGCTTGCACAAGCCGCCGACAAGCCGACGGACCCGCAGATCGCCCACATCGCCTACACCGCAGGCGTCATCGATGTGGAAGCCGCCAAGCAGGCGATCAAGAAATCGAAGACCAAGGAGGTCGTGGATTTCGCCAACGACATGGTGCGCGACCACGAAGCGGTCAACGCGCAGGCACTGGAACTGGTAAAGAAGCTGAAGGTGACGCCGGAAGACAACGCAACCAGCCAGGTGCTGACCAAGGCTGCGGCCGAGGAGCGGGCGAAGCTCGCCAAACTCGACGGCGCAGCCTTTGACAAAGCCTATGTCGACAACGAGATCGCCTACCACAAACAGGTCGACGGCGCGCTTGAAACCCTTTTGATCCCATCGGCCAGCAATGCCGAGTTGAAGAGCCTGCTGCAGACCGGCCTGAAGATTTTTCAGGGCCATGAACAGCACGCCGAGCATGTTGCAGGTATGCTGAAGTAAGGACCAGGCCATGTCGAAACGGCTGCTGTGGATTGCACTGGCGCTGGTCTTCGGGACCTCACCCGTGCAGGCCGAAACCATCCAGGTCACCATCGACAAGCTTGTCTTTTCGCCGGCAACCGTCGAGGCGAAGGTCGGCGACACGATCAAGTGGGTGAACAATGACGTGTTCGCCCACACGGCTACCGTCAAGGGCGGCTGGGAAGTGATGATCCCGCCGAAGTCAACAGCGAGCCTGACCCTGCAGAAGGCGGAAGCGGTCGACTATTTCTGCCGCTTCCACCCCAACATGAAAGGTCATCTGGCCGTGACGGCGCCTTGATCGCGGTCCGCAAGCCCGTCCTGCTGCGTTGAGGCTCGCCTGGCTTCATCCGGCCGGGTGATGTGCGTCCACGAGCCGTGACAGCCCGGCTGGCGGCGTGCGATCCAGGCATCCAGCCCTTCGCGCAGATCAGCGGTCGGAGCCATGCGGGCGAACTGCTCGGCCTCGACAGCCAAGCCTTCCGCGATGCTCTGGTTCAGGCCCCGCGCCACTGCTGTGAGGATTGAGGCAATTGCTGCAGGAGAATGTCTGGTCATGCGCCGGGCGAGATCAATTGCGGCGGGCATCAGCTCCTCATGCGGCACCACATGGTTGACGAGGCCGAGTTCGACGGCGCGCGGCGGCGGGAACCATTCGCCGGTCAACAGCAGCTCGAGCGCCCGCTTGCGCCCTGCCAGCCTCGGAAGCCGCTGCGTGCCGCCGAAAGCAGGCGGCATTGCAAGGTTGATCTCAGGCTTGGCGAACAAGGCGCGGTCGCTGGCGATAGCGAGCGGCACGGCTTCGGTGATCTCGCAGCCGCCGCCGAAGGCGATGCCGTTGACGGCGGCGATGACGGGCTTGCGGAACGCCTCCAGCCTTGCGGTCAGGCGCTGTCCGCGCATGACGAAGTCGCGCAGGGCAACGTCGACGCCGATGTCCACGCTGCCTGAGAATTCATGGATGTCGCCGCCGGCGGAGAAGGCGCGCTCTCCTGCTCCAGTGAGGATGACGGCGCGGATGGCATCGTCGGTCTCGGCGGCATCGAGGAGCGCAAGCAGGCGATCAATCAGCGCATAGTTCAAGGCGTTGAGCTTTTCCGGCCGATTAAGTGTGAGGATGGCGATCCCGTTGCGGGCCTCGGTGAGCACAAGCTCGGTCATGTCTTTTCCTTCCCTGTGTTTGTCGACGGAGAGGATCAGGCTTTCGGTTGTATGTATATTCACTAGTCGGTATACTTGCGTATGAGCGAAGCACCAAGCCCTACCCGCAAACGCATTGTCGATGCCGCAACGAAGCTGTTCTATGCCGAGGGGATCTGCCGCGTCAGCGTCGATGCAGTGGCGGAAAAAGCCGGGCTGACCAAGCGCACGCTCTACTATCATTTCAAGAGCAAGGACGATTTGATCGCGGCCTATCTCGACGGTCGCGACCAGCCGAACCTCAAGCAGATGGCCGGCTGGTTCGAGACGGCCGAAGGCGATGTCGAGCGCAAGGTCGAGGCGATTTTCACCAATCTGGCGCGCGTGGCGAAGCACCCGAAATGGAGAGGCTGCGGCTTTCTGCGCACGGCAGCCGAACTCGCTTCCATGCCCGGACACCCGGCCGTTAAAGCGGGGGCGCGGCATAAGCAGAATTTCGAGACCTGGCTGGCCGGCGAACTCACAGGACACGGCGTCGACGAGCCGCAGACCCTGGCGCGCGAAATCGTGCTTTTGATGGACGGCGCGTTCTCGATCATGCTGATCCACCGCAACCCCGACTATGTCGAGGCGGCCGGACATGCCGCTGCAACGCTGGTTCGGGCAAGGTCAGGATCGGCGACTATCCGCTAGAGCGTTCACCGTTTAATGAAGACGGCGAAACACGCTATCTCTTTGTTTTGACGCAATTCCGGACCGAAAAACCGCTTCACACTTTTTCCTGGAATTGCTCTAGAATCCAGCCGCCAGCCATGCCGTCCCGACGGCAAGGGTCAGCAGCGTCAGTGGCAGGCCGACCTTGAAGAAGGCTGAGAAGGACAGCTGCGTGCCGGCCGCCCTCGCCTGTTCGGCGACGATCAGGTTGGCGACTGAGCCGAGCAAGGTGAAGTTGCCCGCCAGCGTCGAGCTCATCGCCACCACCAGCCAGGCACGCCCGGGGTTTTCAAGGCCGGGTATGAATGGCCGCAGCGCCAGCACGGCCGGAACATTGCTCATGATGTTGGAGAGCACCGCGGTGAAGCCCGATAGACGCCAGACGTCGTCCAGCCCGAGGTTCTTGGCCGAGGCGATGATGTCGGGCGTCAGCAGCGTCTTTTCGGCGCCGGCGACAACGATGAACAGGCCGGCGAACATGAACAGCAGCGGGCCGTCGATCTCGCGGTAAATGCGTGCCGGCTTGATGGCGCGGGTGAGCAGCAGGATGGCCCCGCCGATGAGCGCTGCCTTGGCAACCGGAACGCCGGCGAAGAAGGCGATGGCCAGGCCAATGCAGACAACCACCGCCTTCAGCACCTGTCCCGGCAGCATGCGGCCGCGATAGACTTCCGGGTTGAGATCGGCGGTGCGGGCGAATTCGGCGCGGTAGACGATGCGCACGATGACGACGACCGCGACGAGGCCGAAGAGGGCAACCGGCGCCAAGGCGGCCGAAAAGGCGGGGTAGGAAATTCCCGACAGCGCGCCGATGACCATGTTCTGCGGGTTGCCGGTGATGGTGGCGACGCTGCCGCAGTTGGACGCGGTGGCGGTGGCGATCAGATAGGGAATGGGATTGCGATTGATGAGACGGGTGACGTGGACGACGATCGGCGCCATGACCAGGCAGATGGCGTCGTTGACCAGGAACGCCGACAACACGCCGGTCAACAGCGTCACCATCACCAGCAGCACGAAAGGCGCGTGCGCATGCTCGATAGCGTAGGCGCCAAGCGCCCGGAAGGCGCCGGACACCTTCAGATGCGCCACCACGATCATCATGCCGAGCAGCAGCGTAATGGTGTCGAAATTGATGGCGCGATAGGCATCTTCCATACTGAGTGCGCCGATGGCGATCATCGCCGCCCCCCCCAGCAAGGCGATCCCTGCCCGGTCGAGACGGAGGCCTGGAATACGCCCGACTGCGACGCCGGCATAAGTCAGGACAAGGATCAAAAGTGCCGCTGCGCCCATCAATGTCATTGGCAGACATCCTTGTCCAAACGAACCGACGCAGGAACGGACTGTTCCCGCTCAGGCATTTGCCGGGCAGCTTTAACGCCGCTCCAGCAAAGCGAAAGCCTATAACGATCCGAATGCGAAAATCGGTGGGCAAAATCGCGGGTCGACCGATGCCGGGAGCAACCGGAGCTTGATCTTGAGACGGCCGAAATTGGGAATGAGACACGCGCGGCGGACTGCGGCGGACTGAGATCGCCATCCGCGAAACTTCCCCCTCGGAAGGCTCGTGGCCTATGTAATTAAATTCTAATTTAGGCTTTCCGGGTATGGATAGCTTAGCCGTATTTCGGCCTTGGAGTTTCAGATGGTCCAGGTTCTTGAGAGGGGATGCCGTGTCTCTGAGAACGAGGCTCTGCTGGCGCGTCCGATGGAATGTCCACAATGCCACGGAACCCGCAAGGTGTTTGTCTGTGCCCGGTGGGCGAGCTCGAACGGCCATTGCTGCCCTGGAGGAACACACCGGCTCAGGTGCCCCGGTCACAGCGTCACGTGCATGGAGTGCGAAGAGAACCTTGAGCGTATCTGAAAGCGATCGCGACCATTTCCTGTTCGGAAAACGCAAAAAGCCCGCTCCGGCGAACCGGAGCGGGCTTTGCAACCATACGCCAAGAGTACCCTGCTGAGACCAGTACCCTGCCGAGAGCCGACCCGCTTTGCGTTTCCGCCACCGCAATAAGTTGGTAGCGGCACTTCCAGAAAAAGCGATTGTAGGCTAACCGCCGTCGAATTACTCGCCCGACTGGCCGTCGCCAGTCACACTGCTGCCCAGAATTCCAAAGTCCTGAGACTTAGTTCCTTGTCCCGCAGTCAGGAATCCATCCGCATCCAGGCCGCGCCGCAGCAGTTCCCGCACCGCCGCGGACCGGCTTGGCATGCGCTTTTCGAAGCGCCAGTTTTCCAAGGCAGCCAATTCCTCGGCTGTCAGCATGATCTGCAGTCGCTCGGGTCGTTCCAGCTCGGCCATTCGCGCCTCCAACCGTCAAGACCAAAAATATGGTGAGTTAGTATGTGTCTCAATTGCAGTATAGCTAGGGGTCCCCGTGCAGCGCGTCAAGAGAGGCTGATGGGTGACTCACATACAAGACCAACGATGAGGAAGACACGCCGATAGCACAACCCGCGCAGTCTGCTAACTAGTTGATTTACTTGAGAATATTTAATATTCTTCTTGCCATCTGAAGGTCGTTGGCGCATCCTGATCACGACGGGACAACCGGCTCCTGAAAGGAAGGTTTCCATGCGCTACGGATATTCGGCTCGGCTACGAGAGGATCTCAATTCACGGGTCCTGGGCGCGCTGCGCTCGCGCGGAATGGTCAATATTGCGGTGGTTGCCGAGGACATACGATTGCGTAACCTGGACGAGAACGTCGCCCTTGAAGACGTCGAGCGGCTTGTGATGCAGACGGCCCAACTCTACGGCGCGGTGATGGAGTTGGACGGACTGACCTCCGTCGAGGCGGGGAGATTGACTTCGCTTGCCGACGATAAGCACGAACTGCCTGGCATCGGCAATTCCGACACCACAGGCGGCCAGACCGCTCCCCTGCTGGGATTGTCCTAAGGCGCGACCCGCTCTTTCAATCGACAAAAATCCGCGAGATTTGGACCGAGCGCAGCGGCGCCTTGAGCGTCCAGACAACGCCTTGTTCCCCAAATTCCAGTTGTCCGGTGCCGCTAAGCGCTTGTGGTGCAACCCGCTTGAGCACGACGGAGCCAAAACCGCGGCGCGTCGTCCCACTCAAGTTCGGCGGCCTCGTTGTAGAACGTGATGCGGCCCGTGTGTCGATGGTGTAGGCTGCAACGGGCAACGCTCCCAACAAACTGGCGGGCCCGACACCTGGGATTCCAATCCCCGCATGTTGGATGACGTATTCCCCTACCCCAAATTCCCCAGCTGCTCGATTTGCCCGTTCCGCGGTAGCTGAGATGCACGTGCGAGGTTTCGGTTCCCGTCGTCCCCTTGGGACGGCAATTGTTCTCCTCAGAAAAGGCGATCACCCGCCGGGCGGCGCCGGATCTCAGGGCTCGCGCAAATGTCGACAACGAAGCGCAACTCAGGCCGTCTTTGTCGGAAGCTCGTCAACCCGAGGCGGTTCTCCCGTTAGCCCAGCCTGACGCCAGCAACAAGTCGCCTGGAAACCGTGTCGCCGACGGCAAACGACAACATTGCGGCAAACAGGCCCTGATCGGCATCCAGCTTCAAAGGCCGCGGAACGTTGTTTCGCGGCCTTTACGCTGCGCCGATGGCTTCGCATCGACAGGAACCAATCAAGGGCCAGAGCGTTTGCCGCTGCGTACTCTTCTCAGACGTAGCCAGACGGAGTGAGGGACATGGCTTCATCGGTACTTATCGGCATTCTGATCACTTTCCTGGTGATCATCCTGGTGCTCTATCTCGTCCAGCGTCTGCCGCTCGATGGCCGCACGAGGCAGATCGCGCAGATCGTTGTCATCATTATCGGCATCATTTCGCTGTTGAAATACCTGGCCGTATTTTAGGATAAGGGTCGCCATGACATCCCAAACAATCGCATGGATCATCGGAACGGCGTTGTTTGCCGCAACAAGCACGGCCTACGCCCGACCCGACACGCGTTCGATGACCTGCGAGGAGACGCAGCGCCTCATCCAGAGCCATCACTCGGCGGTGTTGACGACCGGCCGGAATACTTATGATCGCTATGTCCGCCAATACGGCAACGAGTGCGACTGGCCGGAGGTGCCGGTCGCTGCCTCCGTTCCGACACGTGATGGCCAGTGCCGTGTCTATTCGTGCCGGGAACCGGTATTCGATTTCCCGAACTGACATATCCAGCAGCCTTGCGGCGGTCGTCGCCATGGCGCTGCCGGGTCCAGACAATGCATTGCGCGAGGCGACATGGAACCGTTGCGCCGCGCGTGAATTGATTGTGCGCATGGCGCTGCAAGATGTAGCGGTGTGATGCCCAACCAGATGGAGGAGCGGTCATGCCCAATGATACAAGGCGGAGCGGCAGCTGCCTGTGCGGCGGCATCCAGTTTTCGGTGACGGGAGATCCCTTTCGGATTGGCCTTTGCCATTGCAAGGACTGCCGCAAGGCTAGCGGGTCGGCTTTTTCGACGTTTGGAGTGTGGCCGCTCGAGGCGTTCGAAACGACGGGTATCGTCAACAGCTACGGCGACAGAAGTTTTTGTCCCACCTGCGGCGGCCGGGTGCCTTTGGTTCGGGAGAATGAGGTTGAAGTGACAATTGGCAGCCTCGATGAGGTGCCCACCGAAGGGCTGGAGCCCAGCTATGAACTCTGGGTCAATCGCCGTGAGCACTGGTTGCAACCCTTGCCTGCTGCCCGGCAATTCGAGCACGACCGGGTCGATGAGGAGCCGACAAACCGGACAGCCGAACCGATTTCTGACGGTGTCGAGACGCCGTCTAGCTTGCCGCAACGCAAGTCGGCCTAGCGCGAGCGGCGCAGACAGCCGGCGGGCAGGAAATCGTTCTCGAAACCGCCCGATGCCGACAGGACCGGGTCCGACAACATTTCACCCGGCAGAAGCCAAACGCAAAAAGCCCGCCTTGGCGTCAATCCAAGGCGGGCGGTAGATCATCCGGCCTGCGCTGCCGTGGAACGATGGGTTGGCCAAAGCCCTGGGCTGAGACCCATGCCGTTTGTAACCGGCGATTGACTACGGAGCGTCCCCGGTCAGCTGGAATTCGTCTTGTGGTTGCAACGATGCTACGTTTTGTTTGGAAACGAGAGCTTAAGACCACGCAATATCGTTACGTCAACTATGCTGTCCAAGTATCTCGTGGCGTGAACTGAAGGAATCTTCCTGTCTTGTACAAAAGAACGCTTTGTTTATTTTCTTTCCGTCACATAGTGTAGCGAATCTCGAAGCCGGATGGGGCGGCTTTCATGCAGCCAGCGCCTTCGCAGGATCGCGGTCCGCACGTGCAATATCCACTTCACGGCAATCTTCATGCAAGCATAGTCAGCGCAAAGTTCATGCGCAGACATTGGGGGGCACCAATGGACCAGCCGAGCAAAATGGAGAACCTGCAGTTCGCGCAAGGGATGCTGCGGGAGCTTCGGCAGAAAGCCGAAGCCGACGGCCAGAAGCTTCTGACCTACCTCATCGACATGGCCTACCTTGAAGCCAGCGACCGCATCCGTGCACATTGGGTCGGCAATCACGAGCCCGAAAACCGCAGGGCCAAGGGGTAGTGTCAAGGGGTAAACCCGAAACGGGGCTATGGTTGCCCCACGGAGCGTTTGATCAGACGCTTGGGGCCGGCGAGGCCACCGGTCAGTTGGCAATACCGGCTGAGAGGTCAGCCAGAACCTCCCTCACCCGAGTTTCGCTGACGCCGCGCGTGTCCTTGACCCAGCTGGGCGTCGAAAGCGGCGGTTCGATAAAGCGAACATGGTTGTTTACGGGCCCATGCACATAGGGGCGATTCAGCCCGTAGATGAGCGCGCATGGGACGTTCAGGGCAGCGGCGGCGTGGGAAATCCCGCCATCAACCCCGAGGAACATGGTTGACGCAGCGATCTGGCACATCGCGTCAGCAATCGACGGGGTCGAGGTGAAGTCGATTGCCTCAGGAATGGCGGCGCGGATTTTTGCGGCACCGGCGTGCTCACGCGGTCCGCCCACAATCCAGATTGCCCAGCCGCGATCATGATGGTCTCTGGCGATCGAAATGAAGCGCTCGACGGGCCATGAGCGGAAATTCTCAATGTCGGCAGTATAGAGCGCCAGTGCCGGTCGGTCGGCATCGATCTTCTTGTGCTGGCGCCATTCGTCCAGTTCGGCCGGATCGACCACAAGCCGGGGCGCCGGCCACTCTGCGCCCGCAGCCGGCTTTTCGCCAAGCGAGGCAATCGAGCAGACCTCCTCGAACAGCCGCGTCTTGCGGGGTCCGAAGGCCCATAGATGGGCCAACCAGCCGGCGGGGAATCGATTGAGGAGGCCGAATTGCAACTCCTGCGGATAGCCGATGCGCTCCTCTATTCCGGCCATGAACGCCACCAGCGCCGCCTTGGTGCTGCTGGTCATCAGATAGGCCGTACGGTAATTTTCCTTGCGCAACTCGCCAACCAGGCGGCTGCGCTCGCCAAAACCGGGGCGCTGATGACGCTTGGCAAGCGCCCAGCCCTTCCTGACATGCGGCATCAGGCGCGCCAGCGGCGCTGCAACGGGCGAGGTGACGACATCTATGGGGCGATCAGGAAATCGCGCGGCAATGATCTGGATGGCGGAATGGCAACGGACGAAGTCGCCGACCGCGGGGAAGCCGACGAAGAGGATTGGATCGCCGGTCGTCAAGGAAGCGCTTCGCCGTCAAGGATGCGGGCATAGAGATCCAGATAGCCGCGCGCCGCTTTTTGGATGGGAAATCTCGTCGCGGCCGATTCGCGGCATTGCTGAGGCGTAAGGTCGGCGACGGCCTCGAAAGCGGCCGCAAATTCTTCATCGGTCTCAAAGAAGCGCCCGCTGTCGGCATCGACCGTCTCGGGCAATGCGCCTCGCGTCGTCGTCAGCACCGGAGTGCCGCACAACATGGCTTCGACCGGTGCGTTGCCGAACGGCTCCTCCCAGGCGATGGGGTTGAGGAAGGCTCGCGCTTCGCCGAGAAGGCGAAGCTTCGGCTCGCCGTCAACGATTCCGTGGAAACGGTATCGCCTGCCAAGGCTCTTGAAAAACAACCCTTCGCGGCGGGTCTGACTTCGGCCCAGCAGTTTCCAACGCGAGCCACCGGCGATATCGAGACCGAAATCGAATTTTTTGGCGAGATCGACGGCGCGGTTGAGGCCTTTGCTTGATCGTGCAATGCCGGCGAGAAATAGCAGGCGGTCGCCCTTTGCAGCCGACAAACGATAGGCGTCCACCGGAAAGCCATTGTAGACGAATGTCTCGCGCCCATGCTGGCGGGCATGATTGGCGCTGATAAAGCTCCAGTTCGCAACTGGCATGGGCTGGTCCGGCATAAAGCCGCGCTGCGTATTCAGCGTTGGAAATGGCACCTCGACGGGCCAACTATGGGTGTGGACGATTTGCGTGTCGCGCGGAATGGCTGCCCGGCATTCGGCATCGGTCGAAGCGTGCCGGACTTCGAAGAGCGGGTGGCTGGAGCCAGGGCCAGCGATCACCACGACTTCGTGTCCGAGACGAACCATCTCCGTGGCCAGCCATTCGACCTGACGCTGAATCCCACCGTAACCTCGGCAGGGTATTACGCCCTTCAAAACGAGCGTCACCCGCATTGACCTTGCCTCACAATGCTCTCAAAGACGGCCCAGTTGCGTCACGGGCTGGGCATTGTCAAGGTCGCGCCAGAAACGCGAAAAGCCGCGGCGGCCTCGATCGGGTTACGGAATCGTTAATCAGCGCTTGCTACTATACCGGATGACCAAGAATCTCGGCAATGCACCCAGGACCATCTCCAGACAACAGCCAAAGACCTCCGCTCTTGGTCGGCTGACGCCCGCCCTGTTTCCCCTTGTGGTCGTCGCGCTCGGATACGTGATCGGTCGGCAATTCTTCGGCTTCTAGGGCGACTCGTCTAGGCGCGCACGGTAAAGGCTCGCGCCACGCGGGGGATGCCGTCAATGTCCACCCAACCTCCAAACTCAACCGGCGCACCGTACGCCGCTACCCACTGCCCCGCACGTAAGCAAATTTTGTGCAATCACGGGAACGTGATATTCACTGGTCACCGGACAAAGGGGGCGCTGATGAGGTGTCTGGTGATCAATCTTGATCGTTCTCGCGATCGGCTGGCGCATGTCGCGTCCGAGTTCGGCAGGATCGGAGTACCATTTGAGCGTGTCTCCGCCATTGATTGCCCCGATTGCTGCTCTGTCGCCAAAAGCCCGCTGAGCGCTGCTGAGGTTTGCTGTTTCCTGAGCCACCGCTCGTGTTGGGAGATCGTTGCGAACGGCGCGGATCAATATGGCGCGGTTTTCGAGGACGACGTCGTTTTCGGCGCGGGCGCCGGCTCGCTGCTTGCTTCTGATCGATGGGTGCCGCGCGATGCCGATGTGATCAAGCTGGAAGCGCATTTTGCCAAAGTGAGGGTCGGACGCAAGGAAGTCGCTCTCGATGATGGGTTTTCGCTTGCCAGACTTTATGGCCTGCACGCGGGCGCCCCAGGCTAAGTCATCTCCAGATCGGCAGCGCAAAGATTGCTGCGCAGGACCATGCATCTGAGAGGAGAGGTCGACTTCGTTCTCTTTCACCCAGGATTCATGACCTGCTCGCTCAACCGAATCTATCAGATCATGCCGGCGCTTTGCGCACAGCACCATCTCGGGACGAGAGCGCTTTCCAAGCCTCGTGCGACGGCCCGGGAGGCGGCCAAAGCCGTTTCTCGATCGAATTGTCGGAGAAGCGGTGCGAACCTTCGCCTATCTTCGAAACCAGAGCCTGACCGGAACAAAGAAGATCGAGGCCGTCGCGTTCTCAGGCTCTGAGGTCGACGGCAAACCCGTCCACGGCGCGTTCGTCTATGGGCAGCCCGAGCACGGCCACCTCAACAAGGCGGCCGGCATACCGATCGCGCGGAAGAATAGTTCGACCGCCAGATAAGCAGACGATAGCGGCTGCGTTACGAAACAGCCTTTTCGCGGACCGGAAGCTTCCAGCCCGGCCTGACAAAGTGGCAGGTATAGCCGTTGGGGTATTTCTCGAGATAGTCCTGATGCTCTGGCTCCGCCTCCCAGAAATCGCCCACCGGCGCAAGCTCGGTGACGACCTTGCCCGGCCACAGTCCAGAGGCATCGACATCGGCGATGGTGTCTTCGGCGACGCGCTTCTGATCGTCGCTGGTGTAGAAGATCGCCGAGCGATAGCTCATTCCGACATCGTTGCCCTGGCGGTTCCTGGTGGTCGGATCGTGGATCTGGAAAAAGGATTCGAGCAATGTGCGAAAGCTGATCCTGGCCGGATCGAAAACGATCTCGATGGCTTCGGCATGGCTGCCGTGGTTGCGATACGTGGCGTTGGGCACATCGCCACCGCTATAGCCGACGCGGGTAGAGATCACGCCGGGATAGCGCCGGATCAAATCCTGCATGCCCCAGAAACAGCCGCCGGCAAGGACTGCACGTTCGGTGGACGTCGCCATATCATACCTCCATTGGATTGCTCCTTAGGTAGGCATTGTCGTTGGCTTCTTCCAGCATCTCAAGTGCATCACTCGTTGCCGGCCGAGCCGAACCGCCGCACGATGACCTCGAAGACGATGTCGGAAATCCACATGGCCGAGACGCCGATCAAAAAGGCGGCGGCGAGCGTCGTGGTGTCGTCGGCCGGATCGGGGATAGGCATGCCGGTTGCCCTGAACCAGGCGACGGCAGGCAGCGTCAGATACGCAGCCGCCAGCGCCCCGCAGATCGGCGAGGCAATCATCTCGCGCAGCTTGTAGCGATGGCGCGACAGTGCTCGAAGCACGCCGCCGGCTAGCCCGGCGGCGACGACCGGCCCCTTGATGCCGAGCATGTCGAAGAGGTCGTGCATCGGCTAAGGCCTCCATCCGCAGAGCTTTTGTCCCTTGCGGTTGTGCGCCAGGAGCGCTCTCGCCTCGGCGTCCGACAGGACGTCGACGGCTTCGGCCGACAGGCGCAGCGGGCTCGAAATCGCGCAGAAGCCGCCCGAAGCAGTCGTGCACCCGGCAAGCGCCACAAGCAGCGCAAGCATCAGTCCCTTGCCCATGATTTCAGCTCCTTTCGAACAGCGTCCGCCGGCAATGCGCCGACGTCGTTCTGCACCTGCTCAGCGACCGCGCGCGCCGCGGCCTCAGCGGCCGCCAGTTTGCCGCGCTCGGCCCTGGCGCCGGCCAGCCGCTGGTGAGCGCCCCAGCAAAGGGCGGCGATGACCGATGCCAGGAAGCCCAGCAGCGCTTTGTTGCCAAGCAGGACGGCGAGGAGCGCGCTCACAGCAGCCACCCGGCGACAAGCCCGGCGGCAAAGCCGATAGCATAGGGTTTCGCGGCTTCGAGATAGGCGATGAGCAGTTGTTGAAACCCTTCCATGTCAGTGCTCCCAGCCGGATTTGCGGGCCAGCCAGTGCCAGGTCTCGGTGACCGAGGCGATGGCGAGACCGGCGGCGATCTCCAGACCAGCTTGAATGTCGGGGTCGGAAGAAAATGCCGCCGCGTCGTCGGCGCCGAGCAGGCCACGCGCGACCAGAACACCGGCGCCGTAACGCAAGCCGATGCGGATGAAGACGGCGATCATGTCGAACTCCTTGCGAAAATCGATTTCAGGATTTGAAGCAGCGCACGCCAGAACGGCAGGCGTTCGACGGGGCTGACGCGCCCGCCGGTAGACACCGGCGGCATCGCACTGCCGGGCTTCGGTGAGAGCGCTGATGGCTGGGTCGGGGAGCCCGGCAAAGGTGCCGGAGCGGGCTGTAGTGCCGACATCAACAGCGCCTGGGAACGGACCGACCGGATGCGATCGCTCCAACCCTTGCCGAAAACCGGCCAGGTCGGCAGCCGCCGCAGGAATGCCAGGCGGGCATCGCAAAGATCGTCGATGACTGCGCCCGGTGGCCTGGCGCCGACAGCTTTGAGCGTGGCCGGGCCGATCCTGCCGTCCTGTGCGGTGCCAACTGCCGCCTGCAGATATTTAGCCGCCCTGCCCGGCCCACTGTTCACGGCGAAGTCGAAGACGGCATAGTCGACACCGCCGGGAAGCTCGGCGCCCGCAGCGGCATCCCAATAGAAGCGGCGATAGACCGTCGCCACCTGAGCATCCGTGATATGGCGAAGGTCGTCCTTCGTCGCATCCGCCTTCACGTAGCGGCGGAAATTGGCCAGCGTCACGCCCTTCATGGTAGCGCCGCCCGGATCGGCCGGATTGTCGGACCAGCCGCCTTCCGATTTGAGGACGAGCGCAAGCGCCCGCGCGAAGTTGCGGTTCATTTTGCCTCTTTTGGGGTTGTGGGTTAGGGGGCGAGGATTACCGCCGGATCGATCCCGAGCGCTCGGACCAAGTTCACAGCATCAGGATCGTCGCTGTAGAGAGAGGGATGGTCCGGAGCGAACCAGCGGGCGAAATAGATCGGGTTGCCGGTGAACATGCCATAGGCCTGCGGCGTCTTGCCGCCGTCGATGATGCGCTTGCACTACGAATTTCAGCACAATGCGGCGGACTGCCGGGGCAGCACTCCAAGCCTAGCCATCCCATATTTGACGCGCATCTTCTGGGGCTTCAGGCACTTCGATGCCATTTTCAGGAAGCTCGAGGTCTTCACCATCAAAGCCGCCGAGATAGGCGCCATTGCCATCAACGAAGTATTTTGTCATGGTGTCGCCTCAAAATTGGAAAGGGCTTTTTAGATGTGGCTTTTGTACCGGTATCAGTCCCTGCAAATTGGACTGGCGGCACTTGTCGCGATCGTGTCCCGCGGCGTGGTGTAGCTGGCGGCATTAGTCGCCGTGCTCTCCGGCATGGGGCCGGGCTGATCAGCGCGCCACGGCTGGCAAGGCTGATCAGGGGATCATCGCTCATCTGGCTGATCGTTTCCAGAGTCATATATCTGGCCCGCTGCACTGCCCATTCATCGTTCTGTTCGAGCAGGATTGCGCCGACGAGGCGCACGATCGCATCGTCGTTCGGTAAGATACCGACGACCTCGGTGCGCCGCTTGATCTCGCCGTTGAGACGTTCGATCGGATTCGTCGAGTGGAGCTTGGCGCGATGTTCCTTGGGGAAGGTCATGTAGGCCAGCACGTCGGGCTCGGCGTCGTCCATGATTGTCGCCAGCTTCGGCACCTTCGGCCGGATCTGGTCGGCGACGGCGCGCCATTGTACGGACGCGGCCTCGGGCGTTTCCTGGGCGAAAGCGGTGGGGATGAAGGCTGAGACGACCCTGCGGCCGCTCTTGCCGGCATGGGCCAGCACGTTCCTCATGAAGTGGACGCGGCACCTCTGTCATGTGCGCGCACAGCACCTTGGTGACGGCCGCCTTGAGGCCTTCGTGAGCATCGGAGACGACGAGATTGACGCCGCGCATGCCGCGACGTGTCAGCTTGCGCAGGAACTCTGTCCAGATCGGCTCGGCCTCCGAGGTGCCAATCTCCATGCCCAGTACCTCGCGCCGGCCGTCCGCGTTGACGCCGACGGCGATGATAACGGCGACCGAGACGATCCGCCCACCGCGGCGGACCTTCAGGTAAGTGGCGTCGATCCACAGGTATGGCCAATCGCCCTCGATCGGCCGATCGAGGAAGGCCTTCACCTCCCCGTCGATCTCCTTGCACAGCCGCGAGACTTGGCTCTTGGATATGCCGCTCATACCCATGGCCTTGACCAGGTCGTCAACCGACCGGGTCGAGATGCCTTGCACATAAGCTTCCTGGATGACGGCGGTTAGCGCCTTCTCGGCCATGCGGCGCGGTTCGAGGAAACCTGGGAAGTAGCTACCCTTCCTGAGCTTCGGGATGCGCAGCTCGACCGTGCCGGCCCGCGTATCCCAGTCCCGGTCGCGGTAGCCATTGCGCTGGGCGAGCCGCTGCGGGTTCTTCTCGCCATAGCTGGCGCCGGTGGCCGCGCCCACCTCCATTTGCATCAGTCGCTCGGCGGCAAAGCCGATCATCTCCCGCAGCAGATCGGCATCCGGGGTCTTCTCCAACAACCAAACCCTACCGGAAAGCGCCGATGACCACCCACACGCCGCTCGCTCGCTACAGCGCTACTAACGGCGCGCTCGTGAGCGACTTCGCTACCGCCGAGCTACACCACCTGATGGGACACGACCCTTGTCGCTCTTGGCGCCTATGTTGCGGTGCCGGATGGCTGCTATCGACAGGCGGCTTCTTTTTGGCTGTTTGCCCGTATCGGTAAGCGTAGACATATACATTTCGCGGTATACGGGGCCGCCTTACGAGAAATACTGCGCTCAGCAGGATCTGCTGCAGGCCAGGAGAGAAGCCGCTAATAACTAGGCCCACGCTCTCACGACGAGCCTCCAGCTACTGTTGGTAATTGTGGTGCCTGCGCCGGTGCCTTTGGCGGTGATATCAACAGCGGTGGACGAAAACCGCACATTGATGTTGGTGGCGTCCGGGACCAGCGATAGACCTTTGTTGCCTGTACCGCCGCCCGGATTAGCCAGTACTTCGTCTCCAATGGAATACCCGGCATCTGCCGTAGTGCATTGCAGCACGGCAAAGTAGTTTTTTGGCTTGACGCCGAGTCCATGCGCTAGCGTCAGTGATCCGGCATTCGTGATGGTCTGTTGCGGGCTTTCATAAAACTTCTGAAGCAACGCCGTGGACGACTGGACATAGCGTGCATCCTGTTCGGCCTGCGACCATTGCAGCTTGATCCATCCTCCCCAGGCACCGCCAGCCTGCCTGCGCCGCCATAGCTTTTGGTCTGCCGCCGTAGTGTCGTTGACGAAATCATGCACCGTCTGCGTCCGGTAGCCAGTGCTTCCGTGCGCTTCCACAAACCCCAGGAACCAGTTTACGCCGTCTGGCGCATTAGCCGCCGCCGAGGCCACATACCAGCCGTTGTCCAGGGCGTTGTTCCAATCGGTGATCGTCTGCGCGACGACACCAAGGTTGGGTCGGCTATCAAGTTTCAGATCAAACCCAGCCTTGACGAACCCCGTTGTAGCCAATTGCGTGGTATTCGTTCCAGGCGCTGCGGTCGGCCCCGTTGGCGTCCCGGTAAATGTCGGGCTGGCCTTCGGCGCCAGGCTGGACACCGCGATCCCACTATCCTTCCCCACCTTGCCCGTGGTGCCCGCGAAAGTGACAATATTGTCGGTTGCCGAAGACGCAGGCCCCAAAAAATCTCCTACTCCCGTCCCGTCGGCGCCTCTGTCGCCGGCACGGTCGAACATCAGCCAGATGCCGTTGGCCACCGTCGGCAAAGTGCCGGCGCCGCTGACATAGGCGAGCGTCAGTTTGCGGTAGCCGCTACCATCCACAACTGCGCCACTGACGTTATAAACATAGTAGATAGCGGTGGAGGCTTTCGAGCGCAGGGTCAACTGGCCCTTGATGGGGTTCGTGCTGTCATCAAAGCCATCGAGGATGCCACTCACGGTGGCGCCGCCGGCATCGAGATTATCGATATAGGCCGCGGTCACCAACGCGGCGCTCGCATTGTTCAGCCGCAAGGTGCCGTTGCCCGGATCGGCGTCGGCTGTGGTCGTGGAAAAGGTGTAGCCGAGCGCCGCCACCGAGGTTGATGCCGCCGCAGCGCTGGCCGCCGCATTGGAAGCGGAGGTCGCAGCATTGGTGGCTGAGGTGGAAGCCGCGGTTGCCGAGCCCGAGGCAGCGCTCGCCGAACCGGCTGCAGCTGTAGCCGAGTTGCCTGCGTTGGTGGCGCTGGTCGCCGCGCCCGATGCCGAGCCGGAAGCCGCCGTTGCCGAATTGCCGGCATTGGTGGCGCTGGTCGCGGCTGTTGTGGCGGAGCCGGCGGCGGCCGTGGCCGAACCCGCGGCGGCGCCGGCCGAGGTGCCGGCATTGGTGGCGCTGGTGGCGGCAGCGTTCTTCGAGGTGAGCGCCGCAGCGGCACTGGCGGCAGCAGCGCTGGCCGCGCCCACCGCATCGCCCAGCGTGTCCTCCGACAGGTAAAAGGCGATGGTGACCGCGTCGGTGCCGATCACCGGATCGAGCGTTTCGAAAACATAGACGAAGTCGGCCGAGACCGCGCCCTGCTGAACATGCACCGTCGTGCCCTTCTGCATGGTGCGGCTGGTGCGGGCATCGGCGGCACGGAACCATTGGCCTTCGCTGGCGGTATAAATGCCGTTGTCGCGGGCATCGGTCTGGTTCTTGACCAGCACGCGGTCGCCGACCTCGGCCGGCACGCCGTCGATGGTCTGCAGGCCGTAAAGGGTGATGTTGCCCGTCGTCGCCAGGCGCACGGGTTCGCGTTCGCCGGTCAACAGGCGAACGGCGGCAGTTGCAGGTCGGGCCATAAGGCTTGCTCCATGAAAAAAGCCCCGCGATAGCGAGGCTTGAGGAATCATCGAAGAATGCGATGCCACCGTCACTGCATGACGGCAACTCGGGGCGGAATTGACTGAACGTCGCGCGTTGCCGTGACGCAACGCGGGAGGGTCAACACAAGCGCACCGTCAATTCGCAGGCTGGCTCCGCTGGCGACGAGCGCGAACAAAATCCACAATGAGCCAGATCAATTGGGCACAGATGTAGAGTGAGCTATAGGACCAATTCGGTGCCCCAGTATCCGCGTGGCCGTAAGCGGCGGCGGTACAGCTGAGCCCTGCGGAAATGACGTGCGCCAGCAAGAGGCGCCAAAGACCGTCGTCCCAAAGCTTTGTGATCCACAGCAGCAAGCGGCTCAAAAGAAAAGTCGGAACCAGTGCACCGAAAACAGCCGCAGCATAACCTGCACCCATGTAACCCCCAAGCAGCACCCTGCGTTAACTAGTGACTTCCATCGTAAGCAGATTCCCCGGCGCTTCTCAGCCGCCCCTGAGATTTACCGGCGTCCCCGGCGGAAGCCCTTTCACCTTGGCTATGACCTGGCCCATAATGTGCCAGTAGACTTCCAGATCTGTCAGTTCCTGGTTTGAGATGTCATCCTCTCCCCCAAGGAACAGCGGTTTCTTGTAGCCGATGCACTCATCAAAGGCAGGCTGCGCGCCCCCAGCCGAAAGCCAGTCCTCCACGTATATATTGGCCGTCAGCGCCGCATCGGGATTTTCAATGAGGAGCGCATCGTGGAACGATTCGATATTCGCCGGGACCTCAAGTATCTCAGCTGTTCCGGGCTCAAACATGAGGACACCGGGTTGCCCTTCCTCCAGCCGCTGCGTGTCGAGCGCAAACGCAGTGCCCTGCCAGTCGTAACCAAAGCAGGTGATTCGCCCGGCAGCCTCGGGAAAACCGAGGTTGACCCTCGCGTTCCAGGCTGGGAGATCCTGTGCCCTGATGATGCGATACAAACCTTGCTTGAATGAAGCACCGCCCAAGCTGGTGAGCAATTCATTCAGCCCCGATATCCCCGAGTCCCGAAGAGGATTCCCGTCCGTCGGCACCCTACTTTCGACGGGGTAATTTTGTCGGAATGTCTCGAACATCAGCGCGCTCCTATCGTGACCTTATTTATGGCAGTGCCAATAGGTAAGTCTTTTATTTGCTTCCATATCTGCGCACCCAGACTTCGATTGACGCTCGAATCCAATATGGCGAAATTGGATAAGACATGAGCACCTCCCAATTGCAGATCAATGACATGGTCAATGTCGTTGCCGAATGGAATTAATGAACCTGCCTTCTTAAAGATTTTTCTGGCGGACTTCCCTATGCGAACCGCACGGCTAACCACAGTGGCAGCTTCCGTCAACATCTTGACTTTCAGATCTGCCGCTGCCCGCTGTGCCGCGTTCCAATGAGGCATATAGGTAAGATGCAGGTCGTGGCCAGCGGAGGCCCCGCTGGCTATAGCAGGGTCCGGCGCCGGACCAGTTGGGGTCCCTGCTGGTGAACTTGAACCAGCCTCTAGGTCTGGCTGATCTGTAGTAAGCTCTGCCGCTGCCGGCTCAGCAATTGGTTGGCGAGAGGATGAACGTCGCTTTAGCCACTCGGCGGCTTGGCGATAGACAACACCAAGGCCTTCTCCGACAATATTGCTACCAGCGCCACCAAAGAAGCCGGACGCGGCTCCGCCGTCGATGGATTCGTCGCGGCCGGTGGCTTCCACGGCCCCGTAGCCAGCGCCTTCAGCTCCCATGAGGCCCGTGCGAGCAAGGAGACCGGACAACCCCTCCATTGCGGCTGTGCCGAATCTACCGCTGAGTGTGATCCCCGCCTCTCCGAGGCCTCGGCCGGTCAAATAGGCGCCAAGCAACTCAGCCACGGTACCCGCCGACCCAGCTCGATCTCGCGCATCTTGTGTCGCGACACGCCCAGCCGCGAGTTGTTCCTCGTAGCTGCCGCCCGAGATCAGCGAATTCATGGTAGCGGCAAATTTGTCCGCGTATCCAAACGTCATCCCGTCCGCCGTAAGGCGAACGATGTCATCAAGCGCTACCAGTGCTTTGAGAGGCACCGGCAGGGCATCAAAAGCCGCCAGATTTCGGCTCACGCGCTCCTCTGCCGATACCGGAATTGCACTGTTCGCGATGCTTCGCCCTATTCGCGACTGGTTCTCGCCGGTCAGTTGCAGCGCCATGGCTGCCTGAACACCCGGATCCGAGGTACCCGCGAACAGATCGCGCAAGACCACGTCTCGCTCACGTTGTGGCACCCTTTCATCGCTCAAGGTGTCGACAAGGTCTTTGACGACAGACGCCGGCAGGGGCTGAATCTTTTTGATCCCAAGCTGCAACTGCACCGCGACAGAGCGGGCCACCGCTTTCTGATAAGCGGCCGGATCGTAACTGTCCTTGCTCGATACCGCGGGCCAGTACGCATCTGCTGTCTGGTCGATCTTGCGAACAAAATCGGCGGGATCGGCGGCGCGAGCCTGCAAAACCTGCCTCGCTGCGGACGTGGTTATGTCGAACTGTGCCTGGTCCTGCTCAAGGGTCGCACTGCCTGGTTTGGGCCTGGCCGCGAGCACCTTCGCCTCGATCGCATCCTTCGGCATCCTGACCATGTCGAATGCCTGGCCGCCGACCTTGAACGTGCGATCGAGTCCAAGAGACTGCTTTCCACCCTCCTCGACGCCATAGACCGCAGTGAGGTCTTCATCGTCCGGCTTATTTCCTGAATAGGTGCCGGTGTACATGAGGACGGTCGGCGCATTCTGGTAAGCAAGTTGGACATTGGTGCGCGCCTCGAAGAGCTGCTCCGTCATCGCGACGTTGGCCTTCTGGCCAAGTTGCTGCAGATCATACGGTGGCAGGTCAGCAATCCATGGAGCCGCCGCCCAGACGAACTCGCCGCTGGCCTGCCTGGGGGCCGGCGTCGTTTTTACGTCCGACGTCGGTTTGCCGACGGTGTCACCCTGTGCCAGGGTACCCATCTTGCCGTCGGCCCATGCGCGGGTGTCGGCGACGGACTTGCCGGCGAGGAACGGATTGGCGCGCACTACGTCCTGGCCGACGACGCTGGCGATCGGGGCGTTCGGATCGGCCTTCAGCACATTTACGGCGCCGGCCGAGCCGAGGAAATGCGCGAGATAGAGGTTGCCCGGTGTGGTCGGCACGCCACGATTGGTCAGGTATTCGGCATTGTCGCGGGTCAGCGCTGCCGTCATCTGCCTGCCGAGTGCGGCATCGCCTTTGAGCGCGATGATCTCGGACGCACTTTTGCCAGCAGCCAGGTCGGGGCGGTGCGACCGGACAGTCTGAACCCATGTTGAGTCGAGGAACTGCCCGACGCCTGAAGCGGATGAATTGGGATTCTTTGCCGCGGCATTGCCACCGCTTTCAACGCCGATGATTTTGCCCACGACCGCGTCGACCGGAGATCTCGCGACCGGCACCGCCCCCAGCATTTCAGCAGCGCGCTTCGGGTCCGTGGCGATCATCGCCTGAACCAGCGCCTTGGCCGAGTTGGTGCGCCAGGCGGCTTCCGCCGCTTGCCTGGCAAGCGGGTTGCCGATCTTGGCGATCAGGTCGAGCCCGCTCTGCCGGATCGCTTCGAAGGTCGCGGTGTCGTTCGGGTCGCCTTTTGCGATGGCGATGGCATTGGTTGTCAGCGTCGTGTCGACGGTGGCCTTCTCGTAGTCGTCGCGTTTGGTCCTTTGCCGCAGCGCCATGCGGTATGCGCCAACGACGCGCTTGTTTTCCTTCTGACCTGCGAAAGCGGCGCGCTGGCTTTCGGGCATCGTCCGTTTCGCATCGTCGAACAGCGTATCGTACAGGCCTGGTTTCACCACCCGGCCGGCGCGCAGGTCGACCTCGCCATACATGGCTTCATGCATGCCTGCGCCATCCGCCGGCGCGTTCGCCGCCACTTCATCTTCGGCCTGCGCGATCCGCGCGTCGAAGCCGCGACGCGCCAGCTCGGCGTCGAACGCGTCCTGCTGGTCCTTCATCTGCTGGTAGCGTTCGGCAAGAGCGGAAAGGTGGTCGCCGAAACCTTGCATGGCGCCGCCGATCGGCGACCCCTGGGGATATTGCACGGCGTTGCCGGTATCGAGCCGGCGCTGGCCGACGGAAAGGGGGATGATGTGTACCATCTAGGTGTTCCCCGCCCACGGAGCCCTGAGGGCCGCACTGCCGAAGATCACGGAGCGGCCCGGCACAGCGGCGGCCGCAGCGCTTGACGCTGCCGCTTTCGTCGGGTCGTTGATTTTGGAGAGGCCGCCAACGAGCGCGCTGCCGGCGTTGAAGATTGACGCCGTCACCGCCTGCTTGCCCTGGAAGCGCGAGATGGCGGCTTGGCTGTTGAGATTGTTCTGGCGCAGCTTCGAGCCGTACAGCAGCGCGCCGAGATCCGCCTGGCCCTGCCTGGCATTCGCCGCCAGCACCTCGGTCGGCGAGCCGGCTATGCCGACGCCGGACGCGCCGGCCTGGGCGCGCGCCTGCGCCTGCAGCAGGTCCTGCTTGTGGCGCTCCTGGCCTTGCTCGAAGGCGGCGGCTTGAGCATCCGCCTGCGCCTGCTGCTCATAGGCCTTGGCCTGATAGTCGGCCATCTGCTTCGACTGCTGGCCCTCGGCCAGCGCGCCGCCGACGGAAAGAACGGTGCCGAGAAGGGCAAGTGTGCACATGGTCAGCCTCGTTCGCCCAGGGGTTTGATTGCAGGAATGGGTTTTCTCGCGGGAATGGGTTTGATTGCGGGAATGAACTTGCTTTTGACGCCGGCGACCGGCGCGCCAAGCTGCGGGCGCGGGTCGAGTGGACCGCCGGCAGCGAGCAGGGACAAAAGCAGCCGGTCGACCTGCAGCCCGGCGCGGCTGAGGCGAGCGGGTGCGGCTGCCCGTGCGCCGGCCATGGCGGCGCGGCGGGCAGCGGTGAGGTTTATCTTCAGCTCGGCGACGCTGGCGGCGTCGAACAGGCCATTGGCGGTGGCGATGGCACGGACGAGCGCATCGGCCTCGAACAGCTCCTGGCGCAGCAGCTCGACCAGCCGGGCAGCGTTGCGCCAGCGCTCGGTCAGGGTGGCGGCTTTGGCCGCAATCTCGTCGCCAAGAGCGGCAATGTCGGCGCGGGCTTCGCTCTCGGCGGCGTCGATGCGGCGCGTGTCGGCGACGCAGATGGTTTTTTCCAGCAAGGTGATGACGTCGTTGCAGGCATCGAGCGCGGCGCGCGCCGCGGCCAGGTCGCCGTCGCCAAAGACGGCCCGGTCCTCGGCCTGCTCCAGCGCGCGCCTGCGGACGACGGCGTCGTTAATGTCGGTGTCGAGCAAGGCGATGACGGCCGCGAAATCGGCAGCCGTCCGCGCCTTGCCGAGGGTCTCGGCATGGGGGGTCATTGGGGTGGGTTCCTTTTTGAGAGGAGCGTCATCTCCCCCCTTGAGGGGGAGATGGCCGGCAGGCCAGAGGGGGTCGTCTCGCGTGGAGCGCTGGCTTCTTTCTCTGCGAGGTGGGCAATTGGGTCGCGTCCGGTCGCACCGACCCTCTCTGTCGCCTTCGGCGACATCTCCCCCTCAAGGGGGGAGATCAGCAGGCCCTACGGCTCGGCGTCGAATACCGGCGTAAACGCCCGGATCGTGCAGGGCGTCGGGTTGAGGTGGCGGATGCGGACCCTGCCCTGCCCTTCCCAGCTGTCGTCGACCGGTACATCGACATTGCCGGTGTAGAGTTTCGCATTGCCGTCGGGTGCGACGATGCTCGGCATGCGCACGCTCTCCCAGCGGCCGCGGAGGAAGGACTGCACCTGCAGCCCGGTGGTGTCGGTCTCGAGCAGCGACAGGATGACTTTCGCCACCTTCTTGCGGCGGCCGATGACGGAACCGTCCTGGCCGCCGACGTCGAGTTCCAGCGTGTTGGCCTCGGACTGGAAGGGCAGCCCGACCTGCCACTTCCCAGCTGTGGCGCCGGCGGGCAGCGCCACCTGGCCGGAGGCAACCGGCAGGCCGCGATAGACCTTGCCGCCGGCCAGCACGTCGACCAGCTGGCCGTTGAGATGGCCGAGCCCGGAGACGACGTTGACGGGTGCACCCGAATAGGTCAGTCCGCAATCGACCTGAAAGGCATCCTCCAGCATGCCGTATTCGAATGGCGTGGTCATGATTTCGATGTAGCGCCTGGTCACCCCGCCAATGGTGCGCTTGACGATCAGCCAGATGTCGTCGACGCCGTTCTGGCCAGGCGTCACCACGGCGCTTTCAACGACCGCCCAAGTGGGTTGACCGGGGGCGGATCCAGCGAAGCTGCCGCCGAAGCGATGGCGGTGCATGCCGCGCACCTCCTGGCTCGGCTGGTGGGTGTAGCCGCCAAGTTCGCCATTTTCGAGCGGGAACCACAGCATCGGGTCGGGGTCGGTCTGGAAGGCGAGTTCGACCACGCCTTGCTTGGGGATATGTTCCGAGATCTGGCCGATGTCATCGGAGGTGAATTTGGCTGTAGAACTCTGCGTCAGCTCGGCGATCGATTTGCGCGAGCGGGTGACATAGAGGAAGGACTGCCCGGCATCGACCGGGCGGATGCGGGCGCAGCCAAAGGTGCGCGAACGGCGGTTCTTGAACGAGGACGGGGTGAGTGCCTCGTCGATGCCGGAGCCGGACAGTGCCCTGATACCGCCCGACGTGCCGATCAGCAGCGCACCATCGGAATCGGCGATCCAGACGATGTCGTTGGCCTGGCCGCCGCCGGCCTGGACGAATTCCAGCGCGTCGTCATCTTCCTCGCCGAGCGCGAAATTGTCGAAGTCGCCGGTCGCCGATGCATAGACGGAGAATTTTCGACTGAAGGCCAATCGCTCTTCGTAGAGAGAGCCCGCCTCGACATATTTTCCGGGCACGAAGGTACCAAGCCGCCAGCGACTGATCGGACTGAGATCGGGCAAGGCATGGCCATACAGACGAACGGTAACGACTGTCGCGCTCGTGCGCGCTGCAATCTTGGCCCAGCGCCACCGCCCATCCGAACCGAGCAGCCGGATGGCGCGGCCAATGTCCGATATTTGGAACCCGGTATCATCGTTGATGCCGATGACCGATGACGCCGTCAGATTGAACGGCGTCATCAGGTCGCCGTCCTCGTTCGGCGCCCATTCGGCGAAGTCGGTTCTGGTACTGTCAGAGCCGCCGCCACCGTCCATGTCCATGCGCAGATATTCAAAGGCGGCCTTGTTGAAGAACTCGAAGAACCGACGCTCGGAGTTACCCCAGCCTATCTGGCCAATCCGCGAGTCGATGGTTGTCCATGTCGATCCGTCGTTCGAGCCCTGGATTTCCCATTGCGTCGGCATATTTTCTGCTTCCGACGCGCTGTTCATGGCTTGCACCCAGTAGGCGTTGCAAACCTTCTGCGCTCCGCTCGCCTGCCGATATTGGACCCAGCCATTGGTGCCGGCACCGATCTCCGCACCTGTTCTGCTGTCCTTGTCGAAAATCGCCCACGCTGACGCGGAACCGTTGCTGGCCAAAGCCGTTCCGGCCGGAGCCGTCAAGCCTGTCATCTTCGGCACGTACGAGCCGTAACTGGCCGGCGTCATCGTGGTGCCGGTCGTGTTGATTGGATCGTAAGGGCCGTCGAGGAACTCGTAACCTGCCAGCGTCCATGTCGTGTGGGCGGTGCGGGTCAGCACTTTGGGCGCATAGTTCTTGTGGGTGATCCACATCTGGTCGGCTGACTGGACATAGGCGAGGTCGAACAAATCGGCCTCCAGATAGGGCGAGGCCACCTCGACCGTGCCGACGCGGGCGCCATAGGCATAGACGCGGATATAGAGGTCGCCGAACTCCAGGCAGTAGGCCTGCTCGGAGGAGAAGATGAAGGGGATGGCGCGCGTCTTCCTGGCCGAATTCTTCACCTCGTTGACGAAATAGCTGCCGCCGCGGGCGCGGATACCGCCATGCGGCAACGTGACGAAGTTCTCACATTTGGACAGCGCCGCACGATAGAGATCGAGTGAGGCGCGCGCGTGCAGGCGCGGGCTGATTTCGCCACGGGTGAAAACGTCCTGGATAGGGTAGAGCGCGGTCATCGGGCAGACACCCTGAAGTCGCCGCGCTGCTGCGCCCAGGATGAGGTGTAGAGCCGGCCGCCGCGCTGGATGGCGTTGGCGGCGAAGGCCGCGTCCAGCGCCCGGTCATAGGCGGAGCGGGCGATGTCGATCATGCCCGCCTTGTGCGTCAAGGGATGCGCGATCTTGATGGCAAGGGCGGAGACCAGCACTTCGGTGAACAGCGCGTCCCAGTCGTTCGGGTCGGTAAGGTTGGCGATGTAACGGATGATCAATGGACCGGACCGGCCGCAATAGATCAGCCCGGCTTCCTGGCGCCAGGAGATCGGTACGCCGTCCGGCTCGCCATTTGCGGTCAGCGGCAGCGGCCGCAGGCAATCGGCGGGCAGTTCATAGGCGAAGTTCAAGGTGCAATTGCCGCTGCCGGTGTCGGCGCCGGCGACGCTGGCGGCAAGGATGGCGAACACCCAGGCGTGCCTGGCGAGTTCGGCTTCCCGCGTCAGGTCGAAATGCAGGTTGAGCAGGCGCGCCGCCTTGACGTCCTGGTCGAGACTGTCGATCGGCGCCTCGTCGAGGACGGCGAGCGCCATATTGGCGATGTCGAGCGGGGTGATGGCCATGGATCAGCGCCTCGTGGATGGTGGTTGATTGGGCAAGGGTATATGGCGGAGCGCCAATCTCCCCCCTTGCGGGGGAGATGGCCGGCAGGCCAGAGGGGGGTGCTGTCCCGCCGACCTGACCTAATTTGGAGAAGCGGTTGTGGGTTGAAGGGGGTTGAAGGGACCGGAAGTTGGCGATCCTTCACACCCCCTCTGTCCTGCCGGACATCTCCCCCGCAAGGGGGGAGATCAGCAGTTTCGGCGACCCGCTGGCCGGACGAAAGGTACTATGCCTCGGTCGTTTTCAGCGCGATGAACGTCATGCTCTTGACGCTGGAGGCCGTACGGTCCCAGTTTGCCGCCAGCGCGAGCTCGGCGTCGGTGGCGAACTCGCCGGCCGAAGACGCGTCGAGGAAGCGGGTGCCGGGCACATGCGGCACGAAGTGCCTTCGGCCGACCATTTCGGTGACGCCGCCGCCATGGCCCTGGCGCGGCTTGCGATCGAACTCGAGCGGCCCGCCCTCCGTGTTGACCGGCAACTCGTTCCACAGGATCGCCTTGTCCTTGAACATGAAGGCGGTGTAGACGCCGGCCGCCACCGGAATGTCGTCATCGACCACGCAGCGCAGCCCCATATAATAGGGGATGAGCGGGCCGCCCTGCTCGGAGGACGGCACATAGTCGATGAGGTCGGCGAGCTTCAGCGCCTTCATCTGCTTGGAGTGCATCCAGATCGTCTTGAACTTGTCCGCGCGGTCGCCCATCAGATAGGCGGCCTCGATGATGTCGGTGTCGACGATGGAGGCGCCGGTGACACGCACCAGGTCGCCGCCGTCATTGGCGATGTTGTCGGCGACGACCCCTTTCAGGATGCCGAGCAGGGTCAGCTTGTTGGCGCGCTGCCAGTACTCGGTCTGCCGCTTGACGATCAGCTTCTGCGGATCGTCGCCGGCCAGGATCGAGGTCAGGTCCGGAACGCCCCAGGCCTGGGCGCGAACATTGCGGGCGGCGACCTCGCGGCGGGCGCCGATCTTCTTCATCTCGATGGAATCGGCCGGATCGTCATTGACCGGTTCGGACGGATCATTGCCGAGATCCTTCCAGCCGGGCATGTCGACCGAGCGGCCGCCCATGGACAGCTTGGCGGTGATGGCCGGGTCGTTGAACAGGATGCCGGCCTGGAAGATTTCCAGCGACTGGACATGCTCCTCGAACGAGTACTGGGCATAAACGGACGGAACGATCGCGTCCGCGATACGGGTATAGGCGTCTGCCATTTTTCACTTCCTTTGAGGTTGATGTGGCGGCAAGCTTTGGAGGACTAAAGGGGATTGTTGGGCATCCAGAGGTTCGGGTTTTCACCGGCCTCGCGTGCCAGCCGCCGGGCGCGGGCGGGGTCGCTTTTGACAAGGGCTGAAATGGCCGAAATGTTGCGGTCACCGGCGGCGTTGCGCTTGAACGGATTGCCGCCGCTCAAAGCCGCGCCGCCGTCGATCGTGTCTTCCCTGAACATCGCCTCGCCGACGGCATGGAACGCCTTGGCGATCTGCGGATCGGTCAATGCGCCGTCCGGGAGAAGGATGCCCTTGGCCTTATAGGCGTCGACCAGTCCGAGCTTCTTCATCGCCCGGTTGGCGACCTCGAGCTTCTGGCGAAAGCCGTCGCTGTCGGTCGGTCCCCAGTCGCGCACGAGATCGTCATGCGTGGCTTCGACCGAGCGGGCGAGCGCGACGTCCTGGCGCGCGGCCTGCTCGGCCATGTAGCCGACGAAGCGGTCGTGATAGGCCTGCGCCACCTTCGGCGTGGCGCCGGCCTCGACCGCCCAGGCCTTGGACGCCTGGGCAAGCTCGTCCGAATAGGCGAAGTTTTCCGGCAGGCCGTCGGGCCGCCTGTACTCGACCTTGTCGGGCGATGTCAGCGGGCGCATGGTCTCGGGCAGCCGGGCATGAAATTTCTGCCAGTCTTCCGGGGATGCGTCGGGTGCTGGAACGCGCAGGCTCTCACCCTGCTGTCGCTCCAGTTCCGCATAGGAATTGAAAACCCGATCGAGGTTTTCGGCCTTGGTCCAGCCCTTGGCTTCAGCGAGCTTGCGGTTGCCTTCGGAAAGACCGTCAAACCAACTTTTGGCGCCAGGCGCGGCGGACCCGTTATCCGCACCTGCCGGTGGCCGTACTGGGTTGCCCGCAGGCTGCGCACGCGCCGCCACGGACCCGGAATCTGCCAGATCTGTCATGAGTGGATTCCTTCTTTTCTCCTTCTCCCCCTGTGGGAGAAGGTGGATCGGCGCGCAGCGCCGAGACGGTTGAGGGGTGCTGGAAGAAATGAGGCGTGGGTGAGCTGCTGATCTCCCCCCTCGAGGGGAGATGGCCGGCAGGCCAGAGGGGGTCGCCTCGCGTGGAGCGCCGACCTCCTCCGTCGCAAAAGGGGGGTCGCATCCGGTCGCACCGACCCCCTCTGTCGCCTTCGGCGACATCTCCCCCTCAAGGGGGGAGATTAGCGGCTACGCGTTATCGCCCCAGTTCTCCCACAGCAGCGTGATCGTGCCCGTCACCGCCAGCGTGCCATCGGCGTCGATATCCGTGCCGGTCGCAAACGCCAGGTTGAGATAGAGGTCGACCGGCGTCACCGTGCCGTCCAGCGTGGCGGCTGCCGCGACATCCGCGGTCGAGGCCGTCGACAGCGCGGCGCCCAGGCCATCCAGTGTGCGGGCCGTCGAAGCCAGCACATTGACCATGGCGCCGGCCAGCGTCGCACTCGATGCCGCCACAGAGCCCAGCGACCAGGTCAGCGCCGCATTGTCGTTGATGGTCGCCGCGCGGGTGGTCAGTACCGCAAATTGCAGTCTGGCCGTGCCGCCCTTGATGCGCACCTTGCCGTCGGCGAAATCGAGCAGTTTCTGGCTGGCATAGGCCAGCGCGTCGGCGACCGGCACCTGCATGCCGGCAAGGGTGAAGACGGTGCGGTACGAGCCGCCCTGCCCCGTGGTGACGGCCTTGAGGCCGAATTTGGGCGGGGCAGATCCGGCCTCGCGGGCGGCGGCGCGCGACAGCGTCCGGGGAAGACCTCGGGTCATTGGTATCTCCATTTCTGTTCGGAATTCTGGAAAGGACGTTATTCAGAAAGCGCCGGATCAGCGCTGGCGTATCGATTCAAACCGAGGCGCTATCGCCCTGTTCGCGCAAGGCGTTTCCGCTTTGGCGACCATTGTCTTCAAGGCCCGAGAAACCACGTCTCATTTCGTGAGCGGGCGCGCCGCCGTTTGGCCGCAATGCGACAGCTACTGGCAACCATTCGCTCCAATCCGCGTTTGGGGCTTCAAAGGAGTTCCAAGATGATCATCAGACAAGCCATTGCCGCCGTGCTCATGACTGCCGCTCTGGCAGGCTGCGCGACCCAGACCGAACAGCAGCAGAGGGCAACCAACGGCGCGCTTATCGGCGGCGGCGTCGGCGCGCTCGCCGGCCAGGCGCTGGGCGGCAACACCAAGAGCACCGTGATCGGCGCCGCCGGCGGCGCCCTGCTCGGCGCCGTCATCGGCCAGGCCACCACGCCGCAGCGCCGCGGCGAACAGCTGTGCCGCTACCAGGACCGCTACGGCCGGATCTACACGGCGCCTTGCGACGACCGGTATTACAATAACGATTATTGAGGAATGGCTCCACCTTCTCCCCGTTCACGGGGAGAAGGTGCCCGAAGGGCGGATGAGGGGCGGCGCCACCATCTGAAAAGCTGGCGTTGCCGAAGCTCAATCCGCGAAATTGCGGTCTTATGTAGCAAACGCACCAACATTCCGACTGCCGCTACCTGGTGGCTTCACATAAAATCCGGGAATGCCAAGAGCTGCTCCCATCGTTCGCTCGACCCGATACGAACACGCGATAAACACGCTTGTGGCGAATCGCGCGGAGGTCGCGCCATTGCGGCGGCAGCCCTGCCGCTTCCGGAAAGGCGAGCTTTACGGATAATCCTGAAGTGCGAGGCGGAAGGCAGCAAGGAGACGGCCCAGCGCATTGTTCAACTGAGGGGCTGGGGGCCGTCGCTAGTCGAGCGGATCAGGCAGTGCGTCAATACCGCGAAGGTGCGGCGAAGGCGGAAGGCCAAGGAGACAGAGCGCGTCGAGAGACGAGTTTAGACGTTAGCGCCCGCTTTGCGTGCCGCTAAGATTCGGGGGTTAACCTTGTGGCCACGCGCGGCGCGGATTTTAAGCGCAGAATCGCTATTCGCCTTTAGCTGCTGCCGCAGCGAGGCGATCTCTGAGTCGTTGAAATGGGCTGGCCCCATCGGAGCTTGGGTTTCTTTTTGGCCAGTCGGCCAGAAATGTTCCTTCACTCTCTGTAAGACACCGAATGTCATGGCCAATTTCCTCTATCCAGAGGGACGAAATGTCCACAGAATAAGTCGACTTAAGCACATCAACCGTATTCCCAGCAATGGGAAAACGACAGTGTAGGCCGTCATTGGTTGATAAAGCTGTAACTGCCGCGATGGTTCCACCCTTCGAAAGGATGTAGTTCCGCAGCGTCGCCAACGTGCCGCCAAGGGTACAATTGTCGTCGGCCAAGACATAGGTGCAATCTTGTCGCACCTCTCCCGCGAAGGCTGGTTGCCACAAAAACCGTGGGAACCGCTTCAATTTCGTGCGACCCGGACGCGCCGTTTCGATGATCTGGTCATCGATGGGGCAGTCCATTTCTTGGGCGAGATATGCGGCGTAGGCAAATGGAAGCGCATTTGTCGGGCGAAGGGCATTTCCTCCTTCGTCCATATCGTGAGGATCATATTCCGGGTGAGGAATCACTATCCGAGCGGGTTTCTTCTTGGCGAGAACAAGATCAATTATCTGCTCAACCACAGTCTGACGCACGCATTGGTCGACCAAATCAGCGGCGGCGCTTTCGTCAAACTGCTTCTTGGCGCGCTCGTATATCTCTGTCCCTCTAGCCGCCTCCTTTGCCGATTTTTTATAGGTTCCCTTCAACTCGCTCCATCGACAGTGCGAAAGAATGAGCTGTGGGTCATCTGCCTGCCAAGGTAGACGGGGATGCCGGCCAATTTTGCTATTCACGCGGGCACATTCAGTAGAATCTCAACAATCGCCTCTTCTGCAATACTATTCCGCTCTTTGCCAGTACCCAGCCCATACGCGGCTAACAGAATGATTGAGCGCACCACCAAGCAATGCGAAGGCATTGCCGCCATTCGACTGGCGACGGTGATCTTCCAGCCATGCGGCGTGATTGGTTGAGGTAGCGGTGCGAAACGAGCAATGGTCGAGGAAGGGATGAAAAAGAATGATCCCGGCCGGATCTAAAGGCCAGAAACGGCCAGCCGAGGGGATCGGCATGCCGTCTGCGACATGTGCATTTGTGGCCAGGTCCGGAGGCATATCCCGAAATATTGCCTGGAGCAGCTGCAATCACGGCAAACGCTAGCGGGACAGCGCCCCCCCTCTGTCCTGCCGGACATCTCCCCCACACGGGGGGAGATTGGCAGCTTTGCGGATGCCGCCTACCCTTCCGCCCGTGCCGCCTTCTCCAGCGCAGCCAGCTGCGTCTCGTCCAGCGTCAGAAACCCCATTATGTGCTGCACGACTTCTGCCCGCGCGTTGCTGAGCGCGCTGTGCAGTTCGAAGCCGTTGGGCGTCCTCGTCCTGGCCATCCACTCGCCATAGGACGGGCGGCGGTAGTAGCCGACGGTTGCCGCGAGGTCGGCCAGCACCATTTCGCCGTCCTCGCCGGAGAACACCCTGAGATAGGCCTTGGTCAGCGCGTCGCGCGCCTTGGCGGGGCCGCCGGCCTGACTGGCGCGGGCGAAGCGTTTGGCGCTCATGCGCCCTGCCCCGGCGCGGCCGGAACGGCCGTCGCCTTCCCGCCAGCGCCCGGCGCGGCCGGCACGGCCGTCGCTTGCCCGCCGGCGCCCGCCTGCAGCATCAATGCATCGAGTAACCCGCTGTCGCGCGCCTGCACCGCTGCCGGCACCGCGTCCTTGGCGACCTTGCCGGCGGAGGCGATCGCCGCCATGCCGGCCTGTGCCTGTTGGGCCTGTGCTCTTGCTCCACGCAGACCCTCCACCTCCTCCTTGCGCCGAAAGATGCGCTGCGGGCTGCGGCCGGCGCTCTGCACGATCTTCAGCGCCTCGTCGCCGTCGATATTGTCCATGATGCCGGGATCGAACTGCGCCATCTGCATGGCCGTCGTCACCACCTGGATGGTGTCGCGCGCTTCGGCCGAGCGCCTGAGCACATCGAGCGGGCCGGTGAAGGTCGGCCGCACCGACTTGCCGGCGAGGCTTTCCGGCGGCGCGAAGCGGCTGTCCTCGTCATAAAGGCCCTTGTCCTCGAGAATGCCTAGTTCACGGTCGAGATTGCTGGCAAAGCCGGCCTGGATGATCGAGCCCGAGGGGCCGAGCAGCGCGCCCTTCTCTTCCTGGCGAATGAGCGCTTCGGTCGCCGTCATCTGCGGGTTCTGCACCAGCGTCTGGAACAAATTGACGAACATCATGTCGCGGATTTCTTCTGCCCGGCTCGCCGCGTAGTTGAAGGCATAGGTCGGGTTCTGCCCGGTCGCGATCGGCTGGATCAGCGGCCTTCCATTGTCGTCGATGAGGCCGGGATAATTCTCACCGGGGTTGAGCACCGGGACATAATCGAGCCTGGCTTTCGAGGCGGTGGCCGGATCGGTGATCTGCTGCAGCGCGCGCAGGCCGGAGCGGCGTACCGCGTTCTCCTCGCGCACCGTCGTCAGCGCTTCGATGGTCGGCGAAATGCCATAGGGGTCGCCCTCATAGCGGCGCCAGTTGAAGGTCGACACCGGGAAGGACCGAAACCCGCTTTCCCTGACAATCTCCTCCTCGTCCTCGATGACGTGATAGGAGGCGAATGCCGTGTCGAGATACTGATAGTCGCCGGAAAGCCGGTACATCTTGCGCTCGTCGCGCGGCTGGATGCACTGGATCAGCGAGATTTTCGTCTCGCATTTGGCGGGATCGTCGACCAGCATCTTGATCCGCGCCGGCATTTTTTCGTAGCCGAGCAGCTGCGCCGCCTGTCTTGCCGTGCGCTCGTAGCGGCGGTGGAAAATGTCGACCTGGCCCCAGCGGTTGCGGGCGAGATAGCCCTCGACCACGGGGATCGAGGCATAGCGGATCAGCGTGCCGCCAAAGCCTTCCTCGGCATAGAGATAGGCCGGGCCATAGCGCACGACATTGCGCAGGCAGGCCTGCGTGGCCGGCACGAAATTGGAGTTGTCGGAATAGCGCAGCGCAAACAGGAAGTCGCGCAAGCCTTCCGCCCATTCCTTCTCCTCGTCGGTCTCCTCGTCGTTCATTTCTGCGGTGGTCAGCCCGTGCCATTTTTCCGACTGCGGGATGATCAGGCTTTCGAGCCCGGCGGCGAGGCGATTGGCGGCCGAGTTGATGGTGTTGGCATAGACGCGGGCACCGCGCCGCTCCTGCCGCTCGGCCTGCGAATCCGGTCCGCCGCTCCTGCGGCCGCTCCAGACATCGGGCGCATCGGGATCGCAAAATTCCGCCACCTGCTCCCACACCGCCTCATACTGGCAGCGCTCGGTCTCGAGCTCGGACTGGCGGGACAGGATATCGCGGGCACGGGAATCGGTCATGAAGGGCTCGCTGGTAAGGAAGGGATGGACGGCGAAGCGGCGCTTCTCCCCACTTGAGGGGGAGATGGCCGGCAGGCCAGAGGGGGTCGCCGCGCGTAGAGCGCTAGCGTCATCTGTCGGTGGTGGAAGGTCGCGTCCGGTCGCACCGCCCCCCTCTGTCGCCTTCGGCGACATCTCCCCCTCGAGGGGGGAGATCGGCAGCGTCAGCCGACTACGCGCTGCGCTTGATGCCCTCGAGCACCGGCGCAGTTTTCCGGCCAAAGCGCTGGACGACGAAGCGGCCCGCCTTCTGGCCGGGGACCTCGATCAGAGTGTAGGTGATCCAGGACAGCAACGTCACCGTCGGCAGCACAACGGCAACGACGATGGCGAAGCGCAGCGGCGCCGACAATTCGTGGCCGAACTCACTGATGACGAACGCCGCGACGGGCTGCAGCACCAGCAGATGGATCAGGTAGATGCTAAAGGAAAGCTCGCCCATCAGGTGGAAGAACCGGTTGCTGAGCGTCACGGCGATCGCTCGCGCCAGCGTTCCCGCCCTTCCAGGCAGCATGCGGTAGAGAACCAGGGCAAAGAAGCCCGCCACCAGCGCTTCGCGCACCAGAAGCTTGCCCAGCCCCTGGTCGCCGCCAAAGGGCAGCGCCGCCAGCAGCAGCGCCAGTGCCAAGTACAGGATAGATCGCGGCTGGCTCTGATGCACGACTCCGGCCAGCAGCATCCCGCACAGGAATATCTGCATCTTCAGCGGCAGAAAGGACGGCATCGGAAAATGGATCGACAACAGCCGCATCGCAAACACGATGACGCAGCCGGCCGCCGCGACCACAAGGGCGCTCCTGATCCAGTCCAGCCTGCGCACCAGCAGCATGACGGCCGGGAACATGGCATAGAACTGCATCTCCAGCCCCAGGCTCCAGTCAGGCAGCGGCGTGCGATAGGCGAGGTTCGGCACCAGCCCAAACAGGAAGGTGAGATGGGCAACGATGTTTTTCAGGCTGCCGTCGAGGTAGCGTTCCGGCGCCTGGTGCGATCTGGAGAGGAACTCGTCGATGATGATCCTGCAATCGTAGAGATAGGGGCCAAGCGCCAGCGCCAGGAAAAGCATGACATAGAACAGCGGCGCGATCCTGAAATAGCGGCGCGTCCAGAATTTCAGCCAGGTTTCCGGTCTTTGCCAAGGCTCCTTTTCCTGGCGCAGCTGATAGTGGAACACCATCAGGAAGCCGGACAGCATGATGAACAGGTCGACGCCGAGATCCGGCTCGCCGACGATCGGAATTTGCCAGCCGGTCAAAAGCATGCAGTGCCCGACCAGCACCCAGATCGCCGCAAGCGCGCGAAGCCCGTCCAGGCATTCGATGCGCGAAGACTTGATGATGCTGGTTTCGTAGCTAGCCATGTTGCACTGCAGCATGGCGCCTGAGGAGCGATTGTCAAGCCGCTGAGAGATGACGAATTGCTACACCCTCTCCCTTGTGGGGAGGGTCGGCGAGTTCGCTTTGCAAAGTAAAGCGAGGGAGACGGGTGCAGCGCAGACCCCACCCCGCAGGCTGAACCGCACGTACCGTGCGGCTCAGCCTACGACCCTCCCCACAAGGCGGAGGGTAAGATGCGTCACCTCCGCTTCACCAGCCTGGCATGCCGTCGCCAGTACCACCACGCCAGCACGCGCTTGCTGAAACTGCGTTTCATCGCGGTCATGGTCATACCCCCAGCAGAACGCGGCGCTGGCCGGTGAGGTCGCCGGGCGCGAGGTCGGTTTTCACCGTCGCCGCCGTGCCCTGGCGCTGTTCGAGTTCAGTCCGCAGGGCGGCCTCGCGCGCCTGCACGTCCTTGTCTTCAATGGTCGGGGTCGGTGGCAGCGGCTTCAGCGCCGGCGGCTTTTGAAAGAGACACATGGTTCCAGCCTTCTCTTGTCCAGTCGTAGAGGAAAAAGTCTTCGCCGTTGCGGCCATATCCAGGCAACCGGCAGCGTTGGGTGGCGCCGAGCCGGCCGAGCCAGCGCAGAGCCAGTTCGTTGGCGGCGAGCGCCCGCGCCTCGACCCGCCAGGCGCCCCGCGCCGCAACCTTCGGCCCAAGCACCGCATGGAAGTGGCCGGTGATGCCAGGCACGCAGCGCTTCATGCGGCGCGTGCCCCAGCTCCAGGCGATCCACAGCCCGCCGCGCTGTTCGGCAGCGCCGAAGCCGGCCTCCGGATTGCCGTCTAGCTCGGCAACATAGGCAAAGCCCTGCAGCGCGGTGACCGCCAGCAGGGCCGGCGACCAATGGTCAAGCTGGCAGTCGATCTCGGCCCGGTCCTCGGCACGCAGATTGGCGGCGATGTAGGAGAGATCGCGCAGCGTGGCGGGAATGATGCGGACGGCCATGGATATCCCATCCCGCGCGAGGCAGCGTTGCGAAGACCCTCGGAATCCTGCCATCAAAGGCGTCGGAAGATGACGTCGATGCTTTCGCAGCGCTTGCCACAACCATAACAGGGCTATAACGTTCGAAATACAACCATAGGAGGTATCGTTGCGATCGCTCATTCTCGCCGCGATGGCGGTGTTTGCGTTGCCATTTGGCGCGGCTCAGTCGGACGACGTGGATAAGACGGACACTCTGTGGCAAAGCTGCCCAAAGGGCGTGCTCTTCAAGGAACTCGAGTCGGGGATTGTCGTGACCGTCATCAGACAAGGTTCCGGTAAAGCCGCCTTCACGGCGGATAAGAAGCTTTTGCAGCCGGCCACGGCGGCGGAGCTGGTGACGAAAGAGGGCGACCACGGATTTATCAGTGGTCCGATGCCTTCCTATATGTTTGCGGTAGGTCCGGATACAGTCAAGAACTTCAATTGGAGGTCCGCTGAAACTTACCCAGATGCATTCTATACCGTTCGGGACGATGAAGGCGTCGAACCACTACTAAATTTTGTTGATGTTGGCTGCGCGCCGTAGCTGAACGGATGATGATTGTTTTCACAATAAAGGACACCGCCTAATAAAGAGGTGGCCCTTTCTGAGCGGCACCGATATGGATCTATTTTACGGCCAAGCTGAATAGTAGTCCTCTGGTAGTGGAACATCGAGGCCGCGCCGGCGAGCGGCGTTAAAAGCCACAGTGTCGTTGGGATTGCTTTGAGCGATGGCGTCAAGCTCGGCGCGCTGGACCCCGGACCATTGGTTCTGTTCATAATCCTTGCCCCGCTGGAGCTGCCGCTGCGCCATGCGCACCGCGCCTGCCATGCGCATCGCCTCCTTCTGCTTGGCAAAGTTGGCGCGTTGGCTTTCGGGCATGCTCGGCAAGACCTCGCCGAACATCTTGTCGAACAGACCGGGCTTCACCGCTCGGCCGTCATACGGGTCCAGCTGGCCGTACATGGCCTCGTGCATGCCCGCGCCGTCGGCCGGCGCCTTCGCCGCCAGCTCGTCTTCGGCCAACGCGATCCGGCCGTTGAATTGGCGGCGTGCGATCTCGGCGTCGAAGGCCTCCTGTCGCTCTGTCATCTTCCGGTAGTGCTCGGCCAGTGCGGAAAGCTCGTCGCCAAAACCCTGCATGGCGCCGCCGATGGGCGACCCTTGCGGATACTGCACTGCGTTCCCCGCATCGAGCCGTCGCCGACCAACGGAGAGTGGGATGATGTGTACCATTGTTGGCTGCTCCCTGGCTTTGAACAAAGGCGCGCAGCGCTGGCGACCACAGCAGGGCCGGGCCACACGCGTTCGCCCGCCCGCCTCGCGGGCTTTGTCGGATCGAAGACTCTTGGAAAGATCGAGGGCGCTTGCCCCTCACCGAAACGCCCCCAGCGGATCACTCTGCCCGGTCGTCCGCCTCGCGCTCTTGAACTCCGCGGGATCAACCACCGCTTCCCGCAGCATCATCACGCCATAGCGCGTCGCGGCCATCAAATCGTCGCGCAGTTTCACCACCTTGCCGTCCTTTCGGTGAAAAAGCCTGAATTCCTCGAACCAGGGCAGCAGCGTCGAAAACACCTTGAAGCGGCCGGATTGCATGCGGTCGAGCATTTCCATCAGCCCCGCCTCGACCGAGACCGAGCCGTCGGCGAAGCGGGCGTGGCCCGACAGCATGTTCAGCCCGTGCGCGGCGTATTGTCTGGCAAGCGCGGTGCCCGCGCCTTCCAGCGTCTCGCGGCGGCCATCGCGCGGCCATGCCCAGGGCAGCCATTTGCCCCACGGCTTCAGCGCCAGCACCTGCATGGCCGGCGTCTGCTGCGAGGCGCGGGCAGCCTTGGAGATATAGACGACATCGGCCTCCGTATCCCAGGCAAGCTCGACGGCGGCCGACGGATGATCCCAGCCGAAATCGAGCGCGCCTATCCGCGGCCAGTAGCGCGGCAGCCGGAACGGCTCGCAGGCGATCAGCTCCTCGGCAATCGGAAAGATGCGGCCGGAGCCCAGCACCGGAACGCCGCGCGCCCGCGCCTCGCGCTCATGCTCGGGATAGGCGGCAATGATCGCGGCTCGCTCGTCCGGCGAATAATGTTCGGCGTCATCGATGGTCATGAAGGTGACGTGACGGGTCATGGGGCCTGCCGGATTGATTCGGGATGCCGTGATATGGCTTTGTTTGCGCACGATATTTTTGGGCCGGACGCGGCGGGTCTTCCCTTCTCCCCTTGTGGGAGAAGGTGTCGCCGAAGGCGACGGATGAGGGGTGTTCCAGGGAACGCCGACGCGTCACTCCGCTGGAACACCCCTCATCCGTCTCGGCGCTATCGCGCCGATCCACCTTCTCCCACAAGGGGGGGAGGAAGAGCGCGCACCTCACCCGACAAAAAACGCAGCACCACGTCGCTCATGCCAAGCAGCGGCGTAAACGTCACCATGGTGATGCCACCCGTCGCGTTGGTGCGGGTCAGGCCTTCGGAATAGATATCGAGCGGCGGCTCCTCGTCGAACCAGACGCCGTGCAGGGTTTCGCCCTGCCACTTTTCGCGGCCCTTCTCATAGCTCTTGAACGAAAGCACCGATTCATCGGCCTGCACGTCGCCGCCGCCGCCCCAGCGCACCACGATGCTGTCGAGCGCGCCCGGGGCGCCGCGGCCCATGGTCGTGTGCAAAATGGCGTTGGCCGGGATCATGCCGGTGCCCCATGCCGCCTGCTGCTGCGGCGGGCCGACCAGCACGCGCTGCGGGTTGTCGCGCGTGCCCTCGCCCGTCACGCCGGCAGCCCATAGCCTGACGGGGGTGTCGAAGGTCTTGCCCTGCCACCACGCGGGGTAGCGGCCGGTGAGATGCATGGCCCATTCGGCGCCGCCGGCCCTGGTCTTGCCGAGCTGGTTGCCGGCCATGAACAGACGTTCCCGGTTCTGCGCGCCGGCGGCGTGAAACTCCGCCTGCCTGGGATAAGGCCGGTAGGCGGCAAGCTGGTTAGTCCTGCGCCTGCGGTCCAGCTCCTGCAGCAGCGCCAGATAGTGGCGGCGCGCCTTCAGGCTGGTCGCCAAACGGCCCGAGGACGGCTTCGAGGCCGCGGATGCGGCGGCGGATCTCGTCATCGCTCAGGGCTTCCAGGTCAGATGAAACATGCAAATCCTTGGCCAGATCCTTGGGCAGCACCGATTGCACGATCTTCAGATACTGGTCGGGCTTGTCGGCCCGGACCGCGGCAATGACGCCGGCGCCATGGGCGCGGAAGTCGGCGCGCACCGCGTCGAGGAAATCATCGCCAAGCGTCTTCTTCGTCCGCTTCGGCTTGGCAGCGGCGGCAGTCGCCTTGCGGCCAGGACGAGAACGCGGCGCCGTCCGGTCAGCCATGATCCGAGATCCCTGCGGGCTCGGCGGTCGCTGCCTGCTTCGCCTGCTTTGCCGGCCTTGCCCGCTTGATCTTGCCGGACTTGATCTTGCCGGACTTGCGCCGAGCCGATTTTGCCCTTGACCGTTTTGGAGGGGCCTTGCGGGCCGCATCAGCGGCCGGCGCGTGGCGTTTTCCGGCGGGCGCGGCTTTCAGGGTTGCCCTGGCAAGGGCGATCGCCCGGCCGTCGTGCGTGCCGCGCGGAAAACCGAAGCCGCCGACTGCATCGACAGGGCCACCGCGAACCATGCCGATCAGCACGCCCGGCACGACCGGCTCGACGCGGCCGATGCGCGCTTGCGAGGCGGTGCCCTCGAACACGCCAATGGCGCTGACGACCTCGCGGCCGTCATCGTCGGTGATGATGGTGGCATAGCGGTTGGACAAGGGAGGCCTCGCGGATAAGGCAGAATGAACCGAAGATAGCGTTCCCCCCTCTGTCCTGCCGGACATCTCCCCCTCTAGGGGGGAGATTGGCAGCTCCAGGGTCGCGACCAATATGCAGCGCTGACGATTGGCGAAAGCAAAGCGGCAGTCCGATCTCCCCCCGTGTGGGGGTTGAGGAGTGGTCCGCGCAGCGGACGGAAAGCCAATTGCTTGGCTTTCCGAACGACGAATGTCCGGCAGGCCAGAGGGGGGTGCTGTCCCGCCGACATCCGATATCCGCACGTTGTGGGCATCAGGAAAACAAAACCCGCCTTGTGGGCGGGTCGCTGGCGCAAATCAGCACCATGGGTAAATAATAGCAAAGCTGCCCTCACCCGTCAATGCAGATAAGAAATAATTCCTAGTTATATACTTGACGTACCAGACGGATTTTGCGATAACGAATCCAAGGAGTTATCGCAATGTTCGATCTGACCAACGCCATTTACCACGACGCCGACAAGGCCCGCGAGCATTTGGAGGCTATCCATTGGCCCCACGGCCCGTTCTGCCCTCGTTGCGGCAATGCCAATCCTGAGCGCATTACCAAATTAGCGGGCAAGTCCACTCGCCCCGGTGTCTACAAGTGCAACGAATGCCGTGCGCCGTTCTCTGTCACTGTCGGCACCGTATTCGAGCGTTCCAAGATCGGCCTGCACAAGTGGGTACTGGCTTCGCATCTCTATGCCTCATCGAAGAAAGGCATGAGCGCGCACCAGCTGCACCGTATGCTTGGCGTCACCTACAAGACCGCTTGGTTTATGGCCCATCGCATTCGTGAAGCCATGAAGGAAGACGTTAAGTCTGCCGGTCCGCTTGGCGGCGAAGGCAAGACCGTTGAAGCCGACGAGACCTATATCGGCAAGCGTGAGACGCCTCGCGTTTCAGAGCAGCGCAAGGGCCGTCCCTTCACCAAGAAGGGCAAGGGTGGCGGCGCGCATAAGCGCATTGTGGTTGGTTTGGTCGAGCGCGGCGGCAAAGCCCGCATGTTCCATTTGAACAACGCTACGGCCTCAACCGTGCGCGATGTGCTGGTCCGCAACGTGTCGCGTGACACGACGCTCTATACCGACTCGTCGCGCCTCTACACGCGCACTGGCGAGGAATACGCATCGCACAAGACGACCAATCACGCCGCTGGCGAATACGTGCGCTACGAAGGCGCGGAGACGATCCACTCCAATACGATTGAAGGCGTGTTCTCAGTGTTCAAGCGCGGCATGGTCGGCGTTTATCAGCATTGCGGCGAGGCTCACTTGCACCGCTACTTGGCTGAGTTCGATTTCCGCTACAATCGTCGCACTGCTCTGAAAGTCTCAGATGCAGAGCGCGCCGAAGATTTGCTTCGCATGGCTCGCGACAAGCGCCTTACCTATCGGCGGATTGGTGAAGCCAGTCACCCCTAAGCAGAAGGCGCGAAAATTAATGCGTCTGCGTAAGAAGATTAAGCCCTAAGGCCGTCAAGCCGAATTTTCATTGATGCTTGTGAGACTTGGAAGACGCGGGCCAATGCGCCCACGTCTCCCCCCAGCAATTCCCGTTGTTTCTTTACCAAACGAATTGGCATCAGAATATCTGCCGCCATCTTGTTTGCTTGGACCTCATAAACGTCGCTCAACTCGCTGCGGTACATTGTGTCATCTATGATGCCGCTCTCGATCAAATCACGATGAAGCGCGAAATGTGCGATTTCATGCGCCAATGTGAACCTCTGTCGGTTCGGATGCTGAGTGGAGTTGATAAAGATCGAGTATCCGGAATGGCTTCGACCATCTCGAATTATCTGGCCAGCGACATCTGACCCAAGGTTCGCATAGGAGATGCGCAAGCCTAGGTCAGCGCAAATCCTATCCAGCGGCACTGGCGGCTTGTTCTGGTACCTCGCTATTACCTCAAAGGGTTCCATTGCGCCCTTGAATCATGCTTGGTCCTCATTGTCGAGCGCCTGAACAATCTCGGCGGCCTGCTCGTCTGTGGTTGTAGAGGGCGGGACTTCCCGCGCGACTCGCGCGGCTACAGACGATGCCACTTCCGTCGCTACTCTTCGAGCCGCATCTTCAGCGACCGTACGGGCCTCCGTCCGGGAGGCATGTATGGCGGCATCCTTAATCTGTCCGTACCCAAAGATTGCGAGAATGCCGGCCATAACTCCGACGCCTGTTACCACCAAACTGGCCGCCGATAGTAGCACCGATGATAATTCAAGACCGCCATTGAAAACGATAAAGCCCTTGTCATGAAGCATCTCAATGACAAGGGCAAAAATAATGACGACCAGAAAAATACTTAGCGCCTGCAATCTCATAATTTTAGAGCATTGCTTACGAGGCTGGTTTTTGCAACCTCTTGCGTCTGGTCGCGACTTTTGGCTTTTGGTCTTTTGATGGGGCCGGCTCAATGTGCGGCTTCGGCGGCGTTTTCAGAAGGCGGCGCAATACCTCGTCGCCCTTTTCCTGGTCTTTGTCTTTGGGGGTTTCTCGCATGGAAAATTACTCTTGGCCCGGTCCGCGCACGATACCAGACTATCTGGTTAAAACTAAGCCGCTGCCGCGTGAGCTAGTCCACGCGGTCGGCGTGGTCGTTATCGCTTGGAACGATATCGAAGATATCCACGTGGGTATTTTGCTGGAAATGCTCGGCTTCGGTTTAGCGACCGGCGCCAGTTCTCGCTTGGGCAGCAGGGTAGTTGACCCGATGGGTAACAGACAGAGAGGAGACCTGTTTCGGGGCGCTGTTGCTGAATTGGCGTTTACTACCAAGGTCACTTCCGCCCTTCTCGCCTTCCAATCCCAGTATGACATCTGCCTTGGAAATCGAAACCTAATCGCTCACTCCAGGTACATCGAGGAGGAGGATGGAATCCTTATCTCCTCGTATAAGGCCATCCCCCACTTGAGCTATCGATACATTCCTGATGACACCGAATTTTGGGAAATGACGATCTCGGAAATGCAACGCGTGTGCACCTTTGGGGAAGATCTTATGGACGCTGTTTTTGTGCCCCTGCCTTCACCATTGCCCGATATACCTCCGCCACCACGTGACTTGTTGAAGCTCCTTGAAGTTCACAAAATCGAGATGCGCCAGCCTCAATCATCTGGGGCGTGATCTCTACCTCGTTGTCAGTGCCGGCCTGTCCCGGCTGCTTTATCGAATCGGTCGCTGGTACGTCAAGTATATAATTAGGAAATAATTCCTACTCTGGTCAAAGCCTCGTCCTCCGCCGCCAGCATTGCGCGAGGGCCGCTTCGATGGGATGCTGGGCCTCGTCGGAGAGCGCACAATGAGCGATGTGACCAGTCACTATGGCAGCGGCGGCATTGTCGAGCGCATCCTGTCGGCTGTGCCGGACGCCAGGGCCGGCAGCCTCGCAGCCAAACAACTCTATCCGTTCGATCAGCTTCATGGCCGCGAGCTGATCGCCACGCAGGAGCATGCCGCGCGTCTTGCGCCCTCCGCTGGCGATCGGGTTCTGGACATCGGCAGCGGCATTGGCGGCCCGGCCCGGTTCCTTGCCGAGACCTATGGGTGCAGCGTCGACGGCGTCGACCTGACGCAGGCGTTCGTCGAGGCATCCCGCCGATTGACCGAGCTCTGCGGCCTCGGCGACAAAGTGCGTTTCTATGAGGCCGATGCGACAAGGCTGCCTTTTGCAGACGACACATTCGACGCGGCAATCTGCTTCTATGTCGGCATGAATATCGCCGACAAGGCGGCGGTCATCGGGCAAGCGTGGCGCGTACTGAAGCCGAAGGCCAGGCTTGTCTGGACCGAGGCGGTGCTGGCGGACGGCGAGCCTCACTATCCCTTGCCTTGGGCGGTGTCGGCTGTGGCCAGCCATCTCGTCGACCGCGAAACCCTGAAGGCTCTGTTTGCTTCAGCCGGATTCCAGGTCGACGACGTCATCGACGAAACCGGCGATCACGTCGAGCTGGCGTTGAAACGGGCAAATTCCAGCATGGTTCCGTCGCCCGCCCAGCAGCAGGCCAATGAGATCGTCCTCGGCGCCGAGTTCGTGCATCGGCGAAAAAACTACATAAGCAGCCTGAGCGAGGGAAAACTCGCCTCACTGGCCGTTATTGTTTCCAAGCCGGCATGAAACAAAAACCCGCCTCGGCGGCGGGTTGCTGGCGCAAATCAGCACCATGAACAAATCATAGCATAGCTGCCCTCACCGGTCAAGATATGTCAGGAAAGAATTCCTACATCGACATCGATCGGAGACTCGGCGATGCTAGCGCTACCACATCCGGCGTCAAGTCATATGCATATGTTCTAAAGTGCCATGCCGTCGGCGGATGTTGTCTGATAATTTGCCCTTTGGCATCAAGGGGGCAAAAGAAGCCATGTCTGAGGACAAAATCCGAAATATAAATCTGACCGCCGACATCGTCGCGGCATTCGTGCGCAACAATTCAGTGCCTCCGGATAGCCTGCCGGCGTTGATCGAGAGCGTCAATGCAGCGCTCGCGGCCGTGGACAATCCCGTTGCTCCGCCGCAACCTGCGCCTGAGCCCGCGGTCAACCGCAAGCGCTCGGTAACGCCGAATTTCATTTACTGCCTCGAGGATGGCAAGAAGTTCAGGTCGCTGCGGCGTCATCTCGGCTCCGCCCATGGCATGACGCCGGAAGCCTATCGCGCCAAATGGGACCTGCCCGGCGACTATCCGATGACGGCGCCCAGCTACGCCGCCAAACGATCGGAGTTGGCAAAGGAGTTCGGGCTCGGCATCAGAACACCCGAGGCCCCGGTCGCCAAGGCGCCGGCCAAGAGCAAGACCAAGGCGTAAAGGCACGCCCCCTCCGTGCCGTACGCCTGCTGGAGGACGATCGTGGTGGCCGGAGAGCCCAATGACGTTCGCGTGGAACGTGTCGACCGCCGCCAATGGGCGGTGCTGGTTGCCGAGAATGGCACGGTGACCCAGCATCTGTTCATGGCCCAGGAAGCGGCCGAGGAGTTTGCCGACGGCGAGCGGACAAGGCTCGGCCTTCCCGCCAGGCCGCCGGCGGCGGATCCGCTGGCCTGAACAGTCCTTCAACCGGCTGCAGCATATCGCCGGCACTTGCGGCGGATCACAAGACGCAGCCTTCTACAGGCATCGACCGACTGGTCATTAGCTGGCTCTTATGGAACTCCAACTCGGGGGAGAGCGGGATGGACAAACCAGCCATGGCATCCGTGTTCAGGATGCGGCAAGCGCCAGCCACTGTTTCGGGCGTTCGCAGCGTCGGCCAAGGCCAGGCCGATCCGGTCATCGGCAGAAGGCCGCTCGGCGAGGCGATCCGCTTCGTCATCGACGCCCACCCCCATTACGACATCAGCGGCGTTTTGATCGCCTATGGCGACGGCGCCGCCCCGCGCCTCGGCAGCCGGGAGGTCAAGGCGCTGTGGGCCGAATATGGCCGCCGCTGGATAGAAGAGTAGCGCAGGCCATCGACGGACGCCTATCGCTTGTATCCCCGTCCGGATCGTAACAGCGGCTCATGCGTTGAGCCTGAGCCAAATGGGAGCAACAGCCATGAACGTCGCCAATCTGCAACTCGAAGGCCTGCTGATGGCCGTCGCCTCGATCAATCAGGTGCTGGTGCGCAAGGGCCTGCTCACGGTGGAGGATATCGACATTGCGCTGCGCAAGGCCGAGGCCATCGAAACCGGCGAGGAGCGGTCCGACGGCATGTCGGAGTCCAACCGCGACGCCGTCAACTTTCCGATCCGACTGCTGGAACTGGCCAATCAATGCCAGCCGGAGGCGGACATGCCGTCCTTCTCGAAACTGGCCCGCATGGTCGGCCAGATGAAGGAACCCTACAACGACCAGATGTGAGGCGGTCTGCCGACGCGGGGCCTCACCCTCGGCCGAGTTTCGAGGCCAGCACGCTGCCCGGTCCATGCACGGCGGCGAACAACAAGCCGGCGGCGAACGGGAAATGGGATATGAAGGCGCCGACCTCGGCCTGGTTGCCGGTCCAGTGCGACGGACCGTGGAAGGCAAAGCCGAGGAAGACCACATAGACGGCGGCGACCAGGGCAGCCGGCGTGAAGAATGCTCCGGTCAGCAAGGCGATCACCAGCAGCGTTTCGAGGATCGCGGCGCACCAGGCCAGAAACAGCGGGAACGGAAAGCCGGCGGCGGCGATGTAGCCGGCGGTCAAGCCCATATCCATGAACTTGAGGCCGGCGCCCATCGCGAACAGGGCGGCCAGGGTCAGGCGGGCGATGAGAATGGCCGCGGTCTGCCATGGCGATTGAACGGCTTCCATGATGTCCTCCAAGGGTTGCAACGGGTTTCGCCCCAAGGACGGGCGCCACGCCGCCGATCCTACACCAGCCCGCGAAATTCTTTCGCGGCAAAGCCGAACCTCGCAAAGGAGGCGCTTGCAATCCTCTTGCCGCGAGTGGCCGCTCAGAGCTTCGCCATCAGCTCCCGCCCCAGCCGCTTCGGCGGCTCGGCCCGAAGCACCACATTGGTCGTCACCGCGCCGTAGCGGCCGATGGCGTCGACGATGCTTTCGAGGTCGGGCGGCGACGGGACGACGACCTTGACCAGAAAACAATCCTCGCCGGTCACCCGCAGCACCTCGACCACTTCCGGCATGGCCGCGAATTTCTTCAGGCAGGTCTGGATGTGCTCATGCGTGGTGCGCAGGCGGATCATGGCCATGGTGCCGAGACCGAGGGCGGTGGGATCGATCGCGGCCCGGTAGCCGGCGATGATGCCGCGCTCCTCCAGCCGCTTCACCCGCTCCGACGTCGCGGGCTGGGACAGGCCGACGCGGCGGCCGAGTTCGGAAATGCCGATGCGGCCATCCTCCTGCATGATCTCGATGATTGCCATGTCGGTGGGGTCGAGCCGTGGCCGGTAATCGCCGTTTGCCATGAACACCTTCAATCCATCGGAATTCTTCGTCGCTTTCCGATGATCTCTCATTCCGCGAACAAGGAGAAGCCCTAGGATTGGGGCATCATCTGCGGCGAAGAAACAGGATTTTCTATGACCGACTTCATCATTCTGCCGGGCAGCGGCGGATCGGGCGAGACCCACTGGCAGACACGCTGGCAGCAGGCCGACCCGGCGATGCGCCGCTTCAGCCCGGCAAGCTGGGAGCTGCCGGATTTCGACGACTGGGTGGCGGCGCTGGACGTCGCGGTGTCACACGCAATGACCCCGCCGGTGCTCGTCGCCCACAGTCTCAGCTGCCTGCTGGTCGCGCATTGGCAGGCGGTGTCGAGCCGTCGGATCGGCGGGGCGTTTCTGGTTGCGGTTCCCGACCCGGCCTCGCCGGTCTATCCCTCTTACGGAATTCCCTTCGCCGATACGCCGCGCGGGCCGCTTCGCTTCCCCTCGCTGATCGTGGCCAGCACCGACGATCCCTATGATCCGAACGGCTATGCCCGTGAGAAAGCCACACAATGGGGCAGCGAACTGCACATCGCCGGGCCGCTTGGTCACATCAACAGCAATAGCGGGCTGGGCGACTGGCCGGCGGGAATGGAGTTGCTGACGGCCTTCGTGAGAGAGAGACAGGCCGACCACGCAATCGCACCGTAGGCGCCCGAAGCGTGCGCGCGGGCTTGCCCCGACTTGTCCCGCCAGCTATCTCTCGGGAGGGCGTTTGTGAGGGAGCCTGCGAATGGTGTCCGTCCGATATCTGGTCCGCGATGTCGATCTGTCCATCGCGTTTTATACGAGCCATCTGGGCTTCGCGCTGAAGCAGCAATTCGGTCCGGCGATGGCCATCCTGACGCGCGGCGACCTCTCGCTCTGGCTCGCCGGCCCCATGGCGTCGGCAGCCAGGCCGATGCCGGACGGCCGGACACCCGAGCCGGGCGGATGGAACCGGTTCGTGCTCGAAGTCGAGCAATTGCCGTCAATCGTGACTGAGATGCGCGAGGCCGGCGTGCGGTTCCGCAACCAGATCGTCGAAGGTCCGGGCGGGCGACAGATTCTTTGTGAAGACCCGTCCGGCAACGTGATCGAGCTGTTCGAGCCCAGCTAGGCTTCGGCCGTCGCCTGGGCTTCGGCGCCGAGCTTTGCCGGGTCTTCCCAAGGCCGCTCGGCGTCTGCTTTGCGCTTCGGACAATCCTCGTAGTCATGCTCTCGCGAACCGCAATAGGAGCAGCATTTTGCCGGCGTGTCGGTTCGAAGCATTGTGGCCATGCACAAGAATGCACGAAAATTCATCCGGTTGCAGCAGCGTCTGCGACGCCGCTGCTGGGATGCGTGACGGCCAGCCTGGCGCCGCCCTCAACAGCCGCCGCCGAGGATCGGCAGAATCTCGGCGGCAGACATTGCGCGCGGCGCGTATTCGTCCGGCCTATATCAAAGTTAAATGCGGATGCTGGGCGTGAGGTGGTAGGTGATCGCGATGGGGGGACTCTCAACGCGCTCGAGGTGTCCCATGGACGTTCGAAATCTGATTGCCAAACTGTCGGCCGCGGTATTGCACCGCCGCGCCGCGTCTTCGCCGATACTGTTCAGGCCGATCCGCAACTCGCTCGCCGACATCCCGTTGAAGCCGGCGCCGCGGCCGCCTTATCGTCCGCATCGGCCGATCTGGCCGGCAAGCAACATGTAGCTCGCCGGGCTGCAACCAGTTTGTGATTTCCTCGTTTATGGCGATCCCGTTTTCAAGGAGGCAAGTGATGAGATCGATCCGGGCGAGGCGCGAATGGTTTGGATGGTGAGCGCATGAGCCGTTTTCTGCCCCTGACGATCAGATTCGTGGACGGCAGCGCGATGACGGTGTCGTCGATCGCCGACGCCAGGAGGGCGCTAGGCGGAACATGGAAGAACAAGCAGACGGCGGCCTACAAGGCGGCCGACAGGCTGGTGGACGACGCGTTGAACGGCATTTGCCGCCCGGACATCGCCTTTGCCGCTTTCCAGAATGCCGCCGCCCAACAGGGCTTGCTGAAGCCGGCCAAGCCAAGTGCCGCCCTTGCCATGCTCGACGAATTGGCGTCGCTGGATGGGCATCGTTGAAAGACCGGCTGACGGATTGCCGGCGATGTCATGGCGAACGCCGGATGGCCTATCTCGGCTCGCGATTCATGCTGAGATAAGTCGGGTCGAACTCGGCGATTTCCACCAGCTGCTGCCAGTCCAGAATGGTCACCATGTAATTCGCCCAGCCGATCACACCGATCTTGCGCAGCGCGCCGATGACCCGGTTCATGTGGACCACCGAAAGCCCAAGCACATCGGCCAGTTCCGCCTGCGACAGGGGAAGCCGGAAACTCATGCCGTTGGTCTGCTTGACCACCTGGAGCCGGACGAACAGCTCGCACACCAGATGCGCCAGGTGCGACGTCTTGGACCGCCGGCCCATGGCCACGATCCATTCCCGATGGATGGCGCCATCGACGAGCGTGTCCAGCCACAGCAAGCGGCTGAGATGAGGCGCCTGTTCGGTGATCGTCCTTAGCCGACTGTGGTCGGCGGCGATCACCCGGCATGGCGACAAAGCTATAATGCCATGGTCCATTGTCTTGAGCAGGAAGGCGTGCAAATCGACAAAATCGCCGGGCACCTGCAACGAGGTGAACTGGCGGCCGCCATCCTCCAGCACCTTGTAGCGCGCCGCCAGACCCTCGATGATGAGCGTGCTGTAACCTGGCCTCGATCCCTCGGAAACGATGTCCTGACCGGTGGCAAAATCCATCTCGATGGTCATGGCGGCTGCCAGCAGCCCCTTTTCCTGCTCGGACAAAGCGTCATGCTGGCCAAGGTTGAGATAAAGCGGTTCTAGCATCGAGGATCCAGTTCGAGATTTCGTGGACATTCGTGGCCTAGCCAAACGCCGGAGATCGGGTGCGGTTGCAATCGGCCGGCACGGCGACGGCTCCTGGCAGGAAATCTGCTCAGGACACAGTCGCATGGAACCATGGGTGCGGGTTGGGATTTAGTCCATGTCGCTCAAAAATGGCCCCGATTTTGAGACAACGACATGCATAAAAACACAGACCTGAAGCGCGTCGCCTGCGCCCTTTCAACCGCGACGCGCTTTAGCGTTCTCCAGCAGGGACTTGCACATATGGAACGGTTCTACTTCGACTTGTACAACGCCGAGACCCAGATTGACGAAGAGGGGCAGCTTTTTCCCAGCCGGGAGCGCGCGGGAGCCGAAGCGCTGCGCATATTGCACGATGTGGCGCGCGACGAGATACCGGAGGGCGACCACCGGCGGATCACCGTCAAGATGCTGAACGAGAACAGGGAGCAGATATTCGAAGCGTCGCTGACCATGGCGTCGCTGTGGAGTTGAACTCGTCGACCCTGTCGAGGACTGTATGGAACCTCTTGCCCTCCCCTCTGTTTCCTAAGGAGGGGCCAGCGGCAGAAGCTGCCCGGCTGATTGACTGGAGGCATCTATGTCCTTGCAAAAGCTTCATCCCGAGCAGGTCGACGACACACGCAGGCTTGCCTATTCGACCTTTGCCCCGGCGCTGATCGGTTGGCTCACCAAGCGTCTGGCGCGGTGTCAGGGCGTCAAGGAACTGGGCGCCCTGGAAAAGTCGCTCATCCGCCTGATCGAAGACTCCGATGTCGATGGGCCGCAAGCCGAGGCGATGAAAGAGTTCGCCATCGAGCTGGTGGTGTCGACGATATCGGAAGCCCGCGCTCACCCCGACACCAAGAGCGATGTCGAAGCCGTTGGCGAGCGCCGCGCCGAAGGCCGCTCCGAGAACCCGCAGACGCTCGAGGAGCAGTTGCAATCAGGGCTCGAAGACAGTTTTCCGGCCAGCGATCCGCCCGCCGTCGTCTCGACCGCCATTTCCGGCGCCTCGAAGGACCTTGTCGGTACAGATGAGGTGTTGCGCCGCAAGAAGGAGGCGGCGCAGCGAAAGCAGGAAAAGGCCGACGCCGGTTAGCCGGACAAGTCGCGCGAGCCCGAGGCGATGAGAAGTCTCAGCCGAAGCGCTTTTCCGGCGACTGTCCGCTGGCCGGTGACTGTTCGCCGGCCCGCGCGACGATCGCCTCGAGCGGCTCCGGCCGGTGAAGCAGAAAACCCTGGCCATAGGCCACGCCCATGCCGCGCAAAATGTCGAGCGCTTCCTGCTGTTCGATCTTTTCGGCCACCACCGCGCAGCCGAGACTTTTGGCGATGCCCGCTATGGCCGAGACGATCTCGCGGTCGAAACTGCTTTCCGCGATATTCTCGATGAACGAGCCGTCGATCTTGATCTGATCGACCGGAAAGCGCCGCAAATATTCGAACGAGCTCATGCCGGCGCCGAAATCGTCGAGGCTGACGCGGCATTGCCGCTCGCGCGCCTTACGCACGAACTGCTCGGCGGCGTCGAAATTGGTGACGGCCGCGGTCTCGGTGATCTCGAAGCCGATGCCGGAATGCGGCGCCCCGGTCTCGGCGATGACGGCGTCGACGAAATCCCACAGCAGCGGATCGCTCAGCGTCTGCGCCGACAGGTTGAAGCCGAGCATGATGGCGCCTGAGCGCATCGCCTCGCCATGCTGCGAAAGCGCTGTCCTGATGATCCAGCGGTCCAGCCGCGAGGCAATGCCGAAGCGCTCGGCGACCGGAATGAATTCGTTGGGCGGGATCAGCTTGCCATTGCGCCCGGCAAGCCGCGCCAGCACCTCGACATGGCGGCTCTCCTGCCAGGGCTGGCCGAGCAGATGGATTTCCTGGCCGAACAGTTTCAGCCGCCCTTCATCCATGGCGTCGACCGTGTCGGCGGCGACACGCGCAGCGTTGAGGCCGCCGGAGCCCGACGCCGCATCGGCCGAAAACACCGCGAAGCGATTGCGCCCGGCCGCCTTGGCCGCATAGCAGGCGTCGTCGGCGCAGGCCAACGCATCGGCAACCGTGGTGGTGGTGTCCTCGACGAAGGCGATGCCGATGCTGGCCGCGAGTTTTCGCGAGGTCGCCGGCAGTCCGAGGTCGGCGTCACGGACCGCCGCAAGAATCGCGCCGGCCAGCGCCTCGGCCTTGGCCGATTGGCAATTGGGCACCAGCAGCGCGAACTCGTCGCCACCGAGGCGCGCGGCACGCGCCGATGCCGGCAGGCAGCCCAGAATACCGGCGGCCACACCCTTCAGCGCCAGGTCGCCGGCGGCGTGGCCGGCGAAGTCGTTGAGCGCCTTGAAGTAGTCGAGATCGACGTAAAACACCGCCAGCGGCAAAGCCCGCTCGGTGGCGATGTGCACGGCCAGCAGCCGGTCGAAGGCGGCACGGTTCAAGAGGCCCGTCAGCGCATCGTGGTGAGCGGCGTAGGCGAGTTCCCGCTCGCGTTTCTTGTCCTCGGTGATATCGCGCACGGTGCCGAGAATCTGGCCCGCTGTCTCAGGCGCCGCGATGAAGCGCACCAGCGATTCGACATGGCGGATTTCGCCGTCGCGCCTGACGATGCGGTATTGCGCGGCGACGACGCCGTCGGTCGAAAGCGGCGCCAGATGGGCGCGCTCTGCGGCATCCTTGTCGTCGGGGTGCAGATAGGAATGCCAGAGGTCGGCGGCCACCTCGTCGGTGTCGGCGACCAGACCGAATATCTCCCTGGTGCGGGCGTCCCAATAGCTCTTGTTGGCGTCGATGTCGTGATGCCAGATGCCGGTGCCGCTGGCCGCCAGCGCCAGGCGAAAGCGCACATTGACCCGCTCCAGTTCGGCTTCCGCCTCTTTCTGCCGGCTGATGTCGGTCTGCACGCCCATCAGCCTGACCGGCTTGCCCGTCTCGTCACGCTCGACAATGCCGCCGCGGTCCAGCACCCAGATCCAGTGGCCGTCCTTGTGCTTGAGGCGCAGCTCGGTCTCGATCGAGGCGGTCAGGCCGGAAATGTGCCGCTCGCCGCTGGCCAGCGCCCGCTGGCGGTCGTCGGGATGCGTCAGCTTCAGCCAGAGGTCGTCGCTGTTGGCAAGCTCGCCATCCTCATAACCCAGCATGTGCGACCAGGTCGGCGAATAGAAACAGTCGCCGCTCAAAATATCCCAGTCCCATACGCCGAGATGAGCGCGTTCGAGCGCAAGCGCCCAGAATTCGCCGTTGCGTATTTTCTCTTCAGCCATGCCCTGATTTCGCTCACTCCGTCGCCGCCACTATGCACGCAAGCAGAGAAGAAACCGTTACCGGGTGCGCCGCGCCCACAGTGCGGACAAGGCCTGCAATCGTGCCGGACCATGCCGTAAGGCGTCATCATGCGATTGGGGCTCGTCATGCCATTGGCGCCCTGATTGGAACCGCCCTGCCCGGCCTTGGCTCGACGATCCTTATCGCGCGGCGGCGCGCATTGTCCTCGAGCAGGCCGCGCAGTTCCTCACGGCCGCGCGCGATGCGCGACATCAGCGTGCCGGCCGGAACGCCGAGCATCTCGGCGGCCTCGGCATAGGAGAAGCCCTCGATGGCGACCATGGTCAGCGCGGCACGGCGGTCCGGGCTGATCGCCTGCAGCGCGTCGATGATCTCGCGCGCGGCGACGTTCTCCAGCTGGTCGGCGGGAGAGGCCTGCACCTCGCCGGCCTCCAGCGGCAGCATCGAGGCCTCGCCACGCCGGTTCACCTTGCGCATCTGGTCAATGAACAGATGATGCATGATCGTGAACAGCCATTTTCGCGGGCTCTCTCCCGTCTGCCAGTTGTCCAGCCGCAGCAGCGCCCGCTCCAGGCAGTCCTGGACGAGATCGTCGGCGGAATCGCGGTCGCGCAGCAGCGAGCGCGCATAGCGGCGCAGGCGCGGGATTTCGTCGAGAATGGCTCTCTGCTTTTCGTCCATGACATTTTGTCTTCGTTTCGGCATGCCGTGCCGCAAAACCGCTGCGCCCCCGGGTGAGGACAGCTTTGGCTGATCTGAAAAAATTCCTCTGTTCATGCCTGTCGTCGGCTCCAAAAACGCTGGGCACTTTTGGGCGACAGGCATGACGCGCTAGCGCGGCGTGGCGTCGATGGTGACCCGGTCGGGATAGAAGGCGCCGTGGGCGCGAATCTCGGCCATCTCGTCGAAGGGCTGCTCATAGGCCCACATCGCGTCGTTGCCGGTTTCGCCCGCCGGCAGCACGTTCCAGTAGCTGGCGTCACCCTTGTAGGGGCACAGCGTCGACCGCTCCGTCTTCCTAAGCTTGCGGAAGTCGATGTCCTCGAACGGGATGTAGAAGGAGAAGGGATGGGGCGGCTCGGTCACCATTTTGGCTTTTGCCGAGGAAGCGATGATGGTGCCGTTTGCAAACACGACGACACGCCCGTTGAAGGGCTCGACGGTGATCACCTTGCCCGGATTGCGCCTGAAGCCGGGTGACGGGTTCGCATGCTGATCCATGACTGCTCTCCTTGTCCGCTGGTGGTTCGATGCCGGTCGACGGCGTCAGCTCTCACTGGTCACTGATGGGCCGGCGACAGCGGTCACACGCGACAGCTTCTGGCGCTTTTCGAGCTGTGGCTTTTCATAGGTCTTCTTCATCGTTCTTCCTTTTCTGACGTCTGGCAGCCGGTCCGCGCGGCTGCCGGCCGTGGATCATGGCTCCAAGGGACAACAGGCGCATCTCCCGTCCGGCCGATGCGCCGCCGAAGGAAATCCGGGCCAGCGTGGCAAGAACGATTCGCATGTGTTTCGCCGCGATCCGACGGCGGTGGATTTATCTCAGCCGGGACGGCCATGCTTGGGCCGGGCGGAACACGGTTTTGGCGAATGCGGCCCTGTCAGCACGACCGCAAGGCTTGGACAGGCGCGAACAGCTACCGGCGCGGCTATGGCGATGGCTGCTTGGCGCCGGTGCACGCGCGAAATATCGATAATAAAGGACGACAGGTGAGACTCTACAAAATCAAGATGATTTGCCAGATATCTTCGCCTTTTCGGCACGAGAAGCAAAATAAATTTTCGACAGACGAACTTTCACTTCGGAAAAATGTCCATTTCATCTCTATTAACCAAATATTAACCAAAATTATCCGATACATGCCGAAGTTATTCGCTGTCGTAATCCGAATCTAAGTTGTAATAATCATTGCACAGTTCGCTTCTGACATTACTGTATCGTTGATGTCTTGCGAAGCATGCAACGGAGGAGCTGTAGGAGTGAAATCCGGGTCAAGACTGTGTTGCGAGGAACGGTCTGCCCGACGGAGGAAACACGCATGAGATTGCTGAAATATGCGCTGCTGGCGGGAGCGTCGCTGCTTCCCATCCTGCCCGCGATCGCCGCGACCGCGACGGGCAGCATGAATGTCCGCATCACGATTACCGACGAATGCAAGGTGCAGACGGCGAGCGATCTCGATTTCGGCTCGCACGGTGTCATTGATGCGAATGTCGACCAGACCAGCACCATCAACGTGCAATGCACGACCGGCAAGTCCTACAATGTTGGTCTGAGCGCCGGCGCGGGCGCGGGCGCAACGGTTGCTGTTCGCAAGATGACCGGGCCGGCGTCGGCGACGATCGACTACACCATCTACAGGGAAAGCACCCGGACGCAGCTTTGGGGCACCACGATCCCCACCGACACGGTCGGCGGAACCGGCAACGGCGCCATTCAGCCGCTGACGGTCTACGGGCGTGTTCCACCGCAGACGACACCGGCGGCGGGCCTCTACACCGACACCGTTGCGATCACCATAACGTACTGACAATCGATACCAACACGAGGACGATCATGCGATCCATGCTTTCATGCATCGGAGCCACGGCTGTTCTGTTGCTGTGCGCCGGTCTCTCACAAGCCGCTTCGCTCAGGGTGGCGCCGACAGGTCTCGAGCTGATCTCGCCCGACGCCTCGGCGGTTCTCAACCTCAGCAACGATGACCCCAAGCGGCCGATCAATGTGCAGATACGCGTCTTCGCCTGGAGCCAGTCTGGCGGGATCGAGACGCTGACGCCGACTACGGACGTCGTCGCCAGCCCGCCATCGACCAAACTCGGACCCAATGCCCAATACGTGGTTCGCGTCGTGCGCGTCAGCAAGGCGCCGGTGCGGGCCGAGGAAAGCTACCGCGTCATCGTCGACGAGTTACCCGACCCGTCGCGCAAGAAGGCCGGTACGGTCGCGCTCGCGCTGCGCTACTCCGTGCCGGTGTTTTTCCGCGACGCCGATGCGGCCGCGCCGGCAGTCGCCTGGAGTGTTTCGCGCAAGGGCGGCAGTCTTGTGCTGACAGCCAGCAATACCGGTGAAAGTCGTCTCCGCTTGTCCAACCTATCCCTGACCCAGAACGGCAAAAAGCTCGGCAACCGAAACGGGCTCGTCGGTTATGTCCTGGGCGGCGCGACCATGCAGTGGCCGATCGGCAGCGGCAAATCACTGTCAGCGGGCTCCGTGCTTTTGAAGGCACAGAGCGATCTTGGACCCTTCGATGCCAACGTTGCCGTCAAGGGCAAGTAGCGTCGCTGTCATCGTCGCGGTTGCGACTTTCACACCTTGCTTGGCGGTGCGTTCGCAGGAATTTCCGGCCGTGACGAACCTCGAACAGCCGGCTTCCGTTTTGCCAGCGGGCCGCAGCCTCTATCTCGAGGTGTTCATCAACGACGTTTCGACCAAGCTGGTCGGCAATTTTATCGAGATGCCGGATGGTGGGCTGGCGGCGGCGCCCCAAGAGCTGAAGGAGGTCGGCCTGAAACCGCCGGAGGACATAGCCGACGCCGGCGGCCTGGTCAGGCTCGACCAGTTGGCCGACGTTTCGTTTCGGATCGATGAGGTAGCCCAGCGCCTCTACGTCACCGCCGCCAATGACAGCCGCGAGGCGCGCATGGTGGATCTCGGCTTGCGCTTGCAGGACCGGCCGGCGCCGCAATCGGGCTTGGGCGCGGTTCTCAACTATTCGCTGTTTGCCAGCTCCAACACATTGTTCGACAAGGACGTCGAGCTGTTCCAGGGCGTTTCCGGCGGCTTCGATGCGCGCGTGTTCAGCCCCTATGGAACGCTCAGCCAATCCTTCATCGCCGGCTATTCCGACGGCAGGCTGGGCGGCTTCACGCGGCTCAACACGACATGGAGCTATTCCGACCCCGACCGGCTGATGACCTATCGGGCCGGCGACTTCATCTCCGGTGGATTGTCGTGGACGCGTCCGGTCTATCTCGGCGGCATCCAGGCGCAACGCAACTTCCACCTGCGATCGGACCTGGTGACGCTGCCCCTGCCCTCCTTCGGCGGCACGGCGGCTGTGCCGTCGACGCTCGAGGTCTATACGCAGAACGTGCGCACCTATTCCGGCGACATCCAGCCCGGGCCGTTCCAGGTCACCAATCTGCCGGTGTTCACGGGCGCAGGACAGGCGCAGGTGGTGCTGCGCGACAGCCTGGGCCGCGAGACCACGGCCACCTTGCCGTTCTATGCCTCCAGCATGCTGCTGCGCCAGGGACTGCTCGACTTTTCCGTCGAGGCAGGGATGGCGCGGCGCAATTTCGGCATCTCCTCCGACGATTATGACGGCCGCGTCATGGGGGTCGCCAGCGCGCGTTACGGCGTGACCGACCGGCTGACATTGGAAGCCCATGCCGAGGGCGGCGCCGATCTGATCAATGGCGGCATAGGTGCTGCCTTCCCGCTCGGGGCATATGGCGCGGCTTCGCTGGCAGTCGCCGGCAGCCATCATGACGGGCGCACCGGCTCGCTGGTCGATGCCAGGGCCGAGTTCGGTTATGATGGCTGGGCGGTCAATGCCCGCATGCAGCGGGCGTTTGGCGGCTATGATGACATCGCTTCGGTGACGGCACAGCCGGTCATACTCGATCCCGATGATTTCACCCGTTTCAGCGCCGGTGTGCCGCGGGCGGTCGACCAGGTGACGCTCAGCGTGCCGATGCCGATCGATTTCTCCAGCCTCAACTTCTCCTATACCCACCTCAAGGATGCCGAAGGCGAGACCAGCCAGATCGTCGGCCTCTCCTATAGTCAGGCGATCTTCAAGCGCAGCACGCTCTATGCCACGGCCTTCGCCGATCTCGACGACGGCGACAGTTATGGCATCTTTGCGGGGATTTCGATCCCGTTCAATGACGACGTCATGGCGTCGACGGGTGTCGAGCATGGGCCTGACGGCCTCAATATCGTGGCCGACCTCGCCAAATCGGAGCGGGCCGAGGACGGCAGCATCGGCTGGCGGCTGCGCACCTCGGAGGGCGAGGTCCCCAATCGTTCGGCAGCGGTCAGCTACCGCGCGCCGTTTGCGCGTTTCGAGGCCGGCGCCCAGCAATTCGACAAGGACTTTCGCGTGACCGGCCAGATGGACGGCGCCATTGCGGTCGCAGGCGGCGGGGTGTTCGCCACCAACCGCATCGACGATGCCTTTGCCGTCGTCGATGTCGGCACGCCTGATGTCGAGGTGTTGCATCAGAACCGGCCGGTAGGCAGGACCGACAGCAAAGGCCGAATCCTGGTCACCGGGCTCAACTCCTATGAGCTGAACACGGTGTCGATCGACCCGAAAAACCTGCCGGTGGACGCGGATGTCCCGGCCACCAAGGAGACCGTCGTCCCAGCCGACCGCAACGGCGTCGTGCTGAAGTTCGGCGTGTCCGAGGCGGCACAGGCCGCGCTGGTGACGCTGGTCGACTCGAGCGGAACGCCGCTCGAGGCCGGACTGTCGGGACGCGTCGATGGCGGCACTGAAGACTTTGTCGTCGGCTATGACGGGCAGGCCTATATCAAGGGCCTCGGCAAGCAGAATTCCGTGCAGGTCGAGCGCGCGGACGGCGGTTCATGCCGGGCAGAGTTTCCCTTCGAGGCGATGCGTGGCCGGCAGGTGGTGATCGGGGACGTGGTGTGCCAATGAACATCCGACGCCAGGTGCTGCGCGCAACGTTCATCATTGTCCTTATGCTGCTGCCGTCGCTCGCCCGCGCGCAAAGCTGCAGTTACACCGTCACCAGTTTGAATTTCGGCCTCATCGACACGCTGTCGGGCACCGCGGCGACATCGACAGCCACCTTCACCGCGACTTGCAGCGGCAGTTTGCCATTGCTGCTGCCGGTCCTGGTGTGTCCGCATATTGCCGCCGGCACCGGCGGTGCAACCTCGGCGGCGGCCCGGCAGATGGCGAGCGGCGTCAACAGCCTCAACTATCAACTCTATTCGGACCCCGCAATGAGCGTTGTCTGGGGCACCCATAACTGGGCCTATGCCTCGCGCCCGCCACCGCTGCTGCTGAGCCCCAATCTCTTCGGCAACTCAACCGACACCCTGACGCTCTATGGGCGGGTTCCCGGCGGCCAGGCGACCGTCCCGCCGGGCACCTATCTGTCGACATTTTCGGGCGGGCAACTCGAGTTCCGCTCCCGGACAACCCTGTTGAGCAGCAGCTGCGACACCGGCGCGGGCAACTTGGGCACCAGTCCGACCTTCACCATCAACGCCACGGTCGCGGCAAACTGCCTGGTCGCCACCCAGAACATCGATTTCGGCCCCAAGGGGGTGCTCGACGCCAATGTCGATGCCGCCGGCCAGGTTACGGTCACCTGCACCCCGTCTACCGCGTACACGGTTTCCCTCAATGGCGGCACGACAGGGGGCACGCCGACCACCCGCAAAATGTCGAAGGGCGCCGAGAGGGTCACCTACGGCCTCTACAAGGATCTGGCGCGCTCGCAGCCCTGGGGTGACGCCGGAACGCCGGGAAGCACGGTGGCCGGCACCGGAACCGGTACGGCCCAGGCGCTCACCGTCTATGGCCGCGTGCCGCCGCAGACGACGCCCTCGGCCGGCGTCTACACCGACACGGTGGTGGTGACCATCACCTATTGATCGCGGCCCGCCTCGCCGTTGGCCGGCGCCAGCCAGCGCGCGTAAATCTCGCCGACGATGCCGCGGCGAAAGACCAGCACGCAGATCATGAAGATCAGGCCGGTGGCGATGGTCACCGGGAAGCCTGAGGTGGCGAGGGTGTTTTCCAGGCCGACGACGAGGCCGGCGCCGACGACAGGACCGACCATGGTGCCGATGCCGCCGAGCAGCGTCATCAGGATCACCTCGCCCGACATCTGCCAGGTGACGTCGGTCAGCGTCGCGAACTGGAAGACGATCGCCTTGGTCGCGCCGGCAAGCCCGGCAAGGGCTGCCGACATGACGAAGGCGGCGAGCTTGTAGCGGCCGACCGAATAGCCCAGCGAGATGGCGCGGTTCTCGTTCTCGCGGATCGAACGCAGGATCATGCCGAAGGGCGAGTTGACGATGCGCCAGACGGCGAAGACGCCGATGAGGAAGACGGCAAGCACGACGAAATACATGTTGAGCGTGACGTTGAGATCGACGATGCCGAACAGATGCCCGCGCGGCACGCCCTGTATGCCGTCCTCGCCTTCGGTGAACGGCGCCTGGACGCAGAAGAAATAAAACATCTGCGCCAGCGCCAGCGTGATCATCGAGAAATAGATGCCTTGCCGGCGGATGGCGAGGAAGCCCATGACCAGGCCGAGCACGGCCGCGCCGGCGGTGCCGAGCAGGATGCCGGCCTCGGGCGGCCAGCCCCATGCCTTGACGGCGTAGGCGCAGAAATAGGCGGCGGCGCCGTAGAAGGTGGCGTGGCCGAACGACAGCAGCCCGGTGTAGCCGAGCAGCAGGTTGAAGGCGCAGGCAAACAGCGCGAAGCACAGCATCTTCATCAGGAAGATCGGATAGACGAAGAAGGGCGCGGCGATGAGCGCCACTATGGCCAAAGCTATCAACACCCGCTCCAGCCGCACGGAGGCGGCGGTGCGCTGGTCGTGAAGGGCTGCCTCGCTCATCTCAGGCGTCCCTTCCGAACAGGCCGGCGGGGCGCAGGAGCAGCACGACCGCCATGATAACGAAGACGACGAGGTTCGACGCCTCGGGATAGAACACCTTGGTCAGGCCCTCGGCGAGGCCGAGCATGTAGCCGGTGACGATGGCCCCGAGAATCGAACCCATGCCGCCGACCACGACGACGGCAAAGACGACGATGATGATATCGGAGCCCATCAGCGGACTGACCTGGTAGACGGGCGCGGCGAGAATACCGGCAAGGCCGGCGAGCGCCGCGCCGAGCCCATAGGTGAGCGTCAGCAGCAGCGGCACGTTGACGCCGAAGGCCTGCACCAGCTCCGGATTCTCGGTCGCGGCGCGCAGATAGGAGCCGAGCCTGGTCTTTTCGATCAGGAGCCAGGTGCCGATGCAGATAATGAGCGAGGCCACCACCACCCAGCCGCGATAGTTGGGCAGGAACATGAAGCCGAGATTGGTGCCGCCGGCAAGCTGCGCCGGAACGGCATAAGGGTTGCCCGACACGCCGTAGTAGAAACGGAACACGCCTTCGATGACCAGCGCCAGGCCGAAGGTGAACAGCAGCCCGTAGAGCGGATCCAGGCGATAGAGCCGCGACAGCGCCACGCGCTCGACCGCCATGCCGAAGACGCCGACGATGAGCGGAACCAGGAGCAGCGCCGGCCAGTAGCCGATGCCGAGATGGACGAGCAGCAGGTAACCGATGAAGGCGCCGAGCATATAGAGTGCGCCATGGGCGAAATTGATGATCCGCAGCAGGCCGAAGATGACGGCCAGGCCGAGGCTCAGCATGGCGTAGAAGGAGCCGTTGATCAGCCCGACCAGCATCTGGCCGAGCAAGGCCTGGACGGGGATGCCGAAGATCATGGTCATGGCGTCACCGAGGGTGTTGCAAGCGGGATGCGTCTGTGCGGCACGTACCCCCACCCGGACCTTCGGTCCGACCTCCCCACAAGGGGGAGGTAGGGCGGTGGCCCTCCACCTTGTGGGGAGGGTCGCTGCGCAGCAGCGGGGTGGGGGTACTGCCGTGGGCTGTCGTCATCATACCCCCAACACCTCGTGCAGCTGTTGCGTGTGAGCGGCAAGCTCGCTTACGGCAAAACCCTCCACCACCTTGCCGTGCTCCATCAGGTAGAAGCGGTCGGCGATGCGGGCGGCGAAGCGGAAATTCTGCTCGACGAGCAGGATGGTCATGCCGCGCTTCTTCAAGGTGGCCAGCAGTTCGCCGATGCGCTGGACGATGACCGGCGCCAGGCCCTCGGTCGGCTCGTCGAGCAGCAGCATCTGCACGCCCGTCCGCAGGATGCGGGCGATGGCCAGCATCTGCTGTTCGCCGCCGGAGAGTTTGGTGCCGGGGCTGTTGCGGCGCTCCTTGAGGTTGGGGAAGAGGTCGAAAATCTCCTCGACGCTCATGCCGCCCTTGGCCACCACCGGCGGCAGGATCAGGTTCTCGTCGACCGTCAGCGTGGCGAAGATGCCGCGTTCCTCCGGCACGAAGCCCAGGCCCTTATGAGCGACGCGGTGCAGCGGCAAGCGCATCAGGTCGCTGCCGTCGAACGCGACGCTGCCGCTGCGCTTTCGGACCAGCCCCATGATTGCGCGCAGCGTTGTGGTCTTGCCGACACCGTTGCGGCCGAGCAGCGTTACCGTCTCACCGCGAAAGACGTCGAGGTTGACGCCATGCAGCGCATGGCCCTCGCCATACCAGGCGTGGAGATCGCGCACGGCAAGCATCGGCTCACTCATGCTCGGTCCCCCTGCTCGGTCCCCATGTAAGCGATCCTGACGCGCTCGTCCTTGCTCACCGTTGCGTAATCGCCGGCGGCGAGCACCTGGCCGCGCTGCATGACGGTGATCCAGTCGCAAAGGTCGGCGACGACGGTGAGATTGTGCTCGACCATCAGCACGGCGCGGTCCGTTGCCAGCGAGCGGATGATGCCGGAAATGACGCCGACATCCTCGTGCCCCATGCCGGCCATCGGCTCGTCAAGCAGCAGCACTTTCGGGTCGAGCGCCAGCGTGGTGGCGATCTCGAGCACGCGCTTCCTGCCATAGGAGAGATCGCCGGCCGGACGATGCGCGACATCGTCGAGACCGACGACGGCAAGCAGTTCGCGCGCCCGTGGAGTCAGTTGGTCAAGCGCGGCCAGCGAGCGCCAGAACTGGAAGCCGAGCCCGCTCGGCCGCTGCAAGGCGACGCGGACATTGTCGAGCACGCTCAGATGCGGAAAGATCGCCGATATCTGGAACGAGCGGACGAGACCCATGCGCGCCACCCTGGCCGGCGCGGTGCGGGTGATGTCGTTGCCCAACAGTTCGATCCTGCCGCTGCTCGGCTGCAGGAACTTGGTCAAGAGGTTGAAGATCGTCGTCTTGCCGGCGCCGTTCGGCCCGATCAGCGCATGGATCTGGCCGTGATGGACGTCGAGGTCGACATTGTTGACGGCGACGAAACCGGCAAAGTCGCGCCGCAGGCCGCGGGCGGAGAGCACCACCCGCGGCTTGATTTCGGCACCGTCCGGCTGGACGGCCACGGCTTGCGCCAGCGTCACTTGGTGACGAGCGGGCAGCCGCTGTCTTCAGCCTTGATGAAGGCCTTGTCGCCCGGAATGGTCGCAAGGTAGGTGTAGTAATCCCAGTCCTTCTTGCTCTCCTCGGGCTTCTTGACCTGGTAGAGATACATGTCGTGCACCATCGAGCCGTCGGCCTGTACCTTGCCGTTGGCGTTGATGATGTCGTCGACGGGCATTTCATGGAGTTGCTTGGCGACCGCCTCGGTCTCGTCGGTGCCGGCCTTGTCGATGGCCTTGAGATATTGCAGCACCGCCGAATAGGTGCCGGCCTGGATCATGTTGGGCATGCGGTTGGTGCGCTTGAAGAAGCGCCCGGCGAAGTCGCGGCTCTTGTCGTCGCGGTCCCAGTAAAACCCTTCGGTGAGCACCACGCCCTGCGCCGCCTGCAGTCCGAGGCCGTGCACCTCGGCAAGCGTGAACAGAAGTGCTGCCAGCCGCTGGCCGCCGGCGACGATGCCGAACTCGGCCGCCTGCTTGATGGTATTGGAGGTGTCGAGGCCGGCATTGGCAAGGCCGATAACCTTGGCGCCGGAGGACTGCGCCTGCAGCAGGAAGGAGGAATAATCCGTCGATCCCAAGGGGTAACGCACCTCGCCCAGCACTTTGCCGCCGCTTGCCTCAACAACCTTTGAGGTCTGCTCCTTCAGCGAATAGCCGAAGGCATAGTCGACGGTGATGAAATACCAGCTGTCGCCGCCCTGCTGCACAAGCGCGCCGCCGGTGCCGACCGCCTGCGAGTGGGTATCGTAAGCCCAGTGGAAACCGTAGGGCGAGCATTGCTTGCCGGTCAGGTCGGCCGATGCCGCTCCGGTAACGATGTCGATCTTCTTCTTTTCCTTGGACAACCCCTGGACGGCGAGCGCCACCGAGGATGTCGTCAGTTCCATGATCGCGTCGACCTGCTCGGTGTCGTACCACTGGCGCGCAATGTTGGAGGCAATGTCGGGCTTGTTCTGGTGATCGGCGTTGACGATCTCGATTGGCGCGCCCTGCACCTTGCCGCCAAAATCCTCGACCGCCATCCTGGCGGCCTCGACCGACCATTTGCCGCCGAAATCGGCATAGACGCCCGACTGGTCGTTGAGGATGCCGATCTTGACCTTGCCGTCGGAAATTTCGCCGGCCGCCGCCGGCATCGCAGTCGCCGCAAGCAGCGCGGCTGAGACGAGATAGGATGCTTTCACAGGTGGTTCCTCCCTTGTGGCCGACGCTGGAAAACGCGGCGGCCTTGCAATGGTTCAACAGCTCCGTCCGGTTCTCGCTGAAATCCGGGCCAGCGCCCGCCACTTCTCCTCTTGGCAACCCCTCCGCCCTGGGTGCGCCGGGAACCGTAGCATCACATTTCGCGAGGCGAGAATGCTATTTTCGTAGCATGGCGTGCTAGCGCGGCCGCTACCAGTCGGGCTCAATTGGAGAGTCTTCGGAAAAGCCGCTCGGGCCAGGCAGAGAGAGCGTTGCGGCGGCAGCGTCCAGCAGTGCCCCCGGAAGCCCTTTGAGATGCTCGCTGTCCAGCGGAAGCGCAAGATAGCCCGTGGCAATGCGTGCAGCCGCTTCCGCCTGTTCACGATCTCTCACTGCCTTGACCGCAGACCGATCAGGCCGCGTGGCCAGCCAAGCCTTGTGCAGAGCGAACATTCGAGGGTCGACCGTCGGTATGCTTACGGGATAGCCACGCTCATCGATCGCCACAGCCTCCACCTTCGGGGCGTTGATGAGCCATTGCAGCCCCTCCATGGGTGCGCTGTCGAGGTCGTCGGCAAGCTGTGTAATCGAGGTAGTGGCGTTGTTCTTGAGGACATGTCTTGCCTGCGGACGGATCAGGTCGACCAGATAGCCATCACGGTTCGCTGCCCTGAAGGCCCGGGGCTGGAGCGGCTTGAAGGACCTGTCCACTTTACGCAACACGCCTATCAGGCCGGACTGGCTTACCCTCTCGCCGGTCACGAAGCTGATGCGACGTCGGGAATCGAAGAGCAGGTCGATGTCGCCGGTTGCCGTGAGACCGCTGGTGATCTGGACGCCCGCCAGAGCCTCGTAAGCGAACAGCGCATTCGTGCCGACGACCAGCAACTGCTTGCCCAGCAGGTCTGTTTCGGCGCACCGCCGCAATATCCGTGCGGCGATGGCCGGTACCCTGCCCAACCCCATTGCCACATTGACTTTCGCCAGGCCGTTCAGGCGATCGGCCAGACCTGCCAGCAGATCCTTGTTCTGCACCCTGCCCTCGGAAAACGCAGCGAACGCCTTCTCCGTCTGGCTGCTTTTCGGCCCGAGTGAATTCTCGACCTGCCGGACCTTCCGCAGCAGGTATTCAGCACCGCTGCGCTCAACCCAGCGCATGCTGCCTGCAAAGCGCCTTTGGCGCTGGTCATCAGCACGCTGCCAGGCCTCGTAGACCTGTTGCGTATCTATGAGTTGGCGCCGCTGCTCGCCGGTCAACTCTCTCAGCATCGTTTTCCACTCTTAAGCCAGGATCAAGTTAACATAGTGGAAAACTCTTAATTAACAATATGTTGCTATGTTTTTCCACTATCGCAGCTATCATCCACACGCCGAGTGGAAAATACCGTAAAAACAATAGGTTATGTCCGAGAAAGGGAGGCCAGAACCTCACACGCGGGTTTTTAGCTGCGCGCGCCATGGCAGCCGCTTGCCGTCGCCTCACCGCTTCTGCGGATAGATCGTCTCGCCGCGCTTCAGCATCTCGACAAAAGCCTCGATCTTCTTCCTGCGCCCCGCCTCCGTCTTCATGTTGTGCGTTCGAAACGCCAGCGCGAACCGGTTCTGGGCGGAAAGCTTTGCCAGCATCTCCTTCGCCTTCGGCTCGGCGTCGATGGCGGCCTGCAGATCGTCAGGGATCTTCATGTCCTTGCCTGAGGCATAGGCGCGGTCCCAGCGGCCGTCGGCCTTGGCCGCCTCGACCTGTTTCAGCCCGTGTTCGGTCATGCGGCCCTCCTCGACCAGGCGGGCGACATTGTCGATGTTGATCTTGCTCCAGATGCTCTTCTTGCCGCGCGGCGTGTAGCGCTGCAGAAAGCTCTTGTCGTCGAGCGGCTTGCGTATGGCGTCGATCCAGCCGAAGCACAGCGCCACGTCGATGGCCTGCTTCGGCGTGATCGAGGCGAGGCCCGAGCCGACCTTGTGGACCTTGATCCAGACCTCGCTCTCGCCGGCATGATTTTCGCGCAGCCAGGCGTAAAAACTGTCGGGATCGGGGAATTCATGAACCTTGTCGGGATCGACCTTGAACGGCGCCATCATCACCTCGTTGTTGCCGGGCCGGCTGTATCGGCTGTCGATGCCAGTTTCCGTCAGCGGCGTCGATACCCCCTAGCCTATTGCGAGCCGGCTTGCGCCCAAGCCGGCGCTCATGGCAGTTTCCCGGCTGGTCGAGCCGGGCAAGGCAGACTGCAATTCGGGGGAAATGCCATGCGATCGATGTTACTCGGCCTCATCCTTCTGCTGCCGGCCTCGGCGCTCGCCGAACCCATCGAAACCCAGAAGATCATCACCGCGCTGACCGGCGACTTCAATGGGGACGGCGCCGCCGATCTGGCGATGATCGTCGAGACCGAGCCCGAAGACGATACCATGGACATGCATTTCTTCCTGAGGGACAAAAAGTACAATTTTCTGAAACCCGCCGGCGTCGTGCATGAGCAGGTCTACGGCGAATGGAACGACTACGACCAGCCGCATTATGAGGGCTCCGGCATCGAACCGGAGTTGACCTTGCTGCCCAACGGCTCGATCAAGATCTATCTGCCGGGGCTGATCGGCCCCGGCGAGCGGACCGACATGACGCTGACCATCGCCTGGCGCAACGAGGCCTTCGTCGTCGCCGGCGTTGCCTATGACCATTACAAATACCAGTCCGTTGTCGTCTACAGCAGCTGCGACTACGACGTGCTGACCGGCAAGGGCAAAAGTATGCAGACGCAGGATGATGACAGCAAGGTGAACAGTATCGTGTCTGTCGAAGGCCAGGTCGTGCCCTTCGCGGAGTGGGACACGGGGACGCCTTTTAGGGTATGCGGGGATTGAGGGGGCAGCCAATCTCCCCCCTCGTGGGGGAGATGGCCGGCAGGGGGGCCGCTGTCCCGCCAACGCACCGGCCAGTGTCAGCCACGTTTATCCCGCGATTCTTGTCAGAAAATAGATCGAGAGGTCGCGATCCTTCGCGCCCCCCCTCTGCCCTGCCGGGCATCTCCCCCACTTGGGGGGAGATTGGCTTCACTGCAGATGCGGTTTCTTCAAAAAGCTGTTTCGGTCGGCGGATTTCACTCGCAGCCAAGTCTCACGACCGTCACGCACGACCCTGAGAGGAATCTCCGAACCCGCCGGATTCTGCCATAGCTTGCGGTAGAAATCGGCGAGACCGTCGACCTCGCCATCGCGCACGTCGGAGATGATGTCGCCCTGGCGCAGGCCGGCCTTGGCGGCGGGGCCGCCTTCGGCGACGCTCATCACCACGACCGCACCGTTCGACTCGGCCGAGAAGGCGCCGAGCCATGGGCGCGGCGGCTTCGCCACCTGGCCGCGCGTCAGCAGATCGTCGAGGATCGGGGTCAGAAGGTTGATCGGCACGACCATGTTGATGTCGGCGACCTCGCCGTTGCGGCTCATCTGCAAAAGCAGCGAACCGATGCCGAGCAGGCTGCCATCCTGGCCGATGAGCGCCGCGCCGCCCCAGGACGGATGCGCCGGGGCAATGAAGATCGCCTCGTCGAGCAGATATTCCCAATAGCCGGCGAATTCCTGCTTGGTGACGATGTGTGCCTTGACCGAGCGGCCGGTGCCGTCGGCAAACACCACGGGGTCGCCGATCTTGGCCTTCGAGGCGTCACCCAGCGCCACCGCCGGCAGGCCGAGCGGCGCCAGCGCCTGCACTAGGCCGAAGCCTGTCTCCTGGTCATAGGCCAGCGCATGCGCCGGCACGACGCGGCCGTCCTGGTCGGTCAGCCAGACCTCCTCGGCCTCGGTGATGAGATAGCCGATGGTGAGCACCAGCCCGTCGCCGCGGATGACGACGCCGCTGCCTTCCCGGCGCGTGCCCAAGGCATTGGCCGTGAAGGCATCGTCAGGAACCATGGCGCGCACGCCAACGACGGAGCGCAAGAGCGGGGAAACGGGATCGATCGGCATGCTTTCATCCTGGCAGATATGCGTGGGCAGTATCCTCTATAGGTATGCCGCGCTGCACAGGGCGCAAGGGCTTAGGCAACAAGGCAATCATTTCAGAGGCTGGCGTTGCTCCTCATCCGCCTGCCGGCACCTTCTCCCCGTATAGCGACGGGGAGAAGGGAGATGGCCGCAACATCGGCGCTCTTGGCAACGCTGGCAATTGGCGAAATCAGTAGGCGACAGCGTCCTTCTCCCCGTCACTATACGGGGAGAAGTGCCCGGTGTCCGAACCGGATAGATAGGTAACAGAATGGACCGATAGCATGGGTGACAGTTTTCTTGTCCGCCGGAGGACCGGCGATGGTT